>JAGAKD010000253.1 GCA_017625815.1 Lachnospiraceae bacterium
CACTCTGTACGAACATATCCACCAAACTTAACTTCTACAGCGTACTCTGGACGTCTAACCTCGAATGGGTTACCATCC
This sequence comes from Lachnospiraceae bacterium, assembly GCA_017625815.1. Taxonomy (GTDB): domain Bacteria; phylum Bacillota; class Clostridia; order Lachnospirales; family Lachnospiraceae; genus Coprococcus_C. The sequence goes on from JAGAKD010000253.1 coordinate 79, forward strand.
TTTAACCAGTTATCTGGCTTCTCTATCTGATATCCATCCTCGATTGCCTGAGCAAACATACCGTAACGATATCTGATACCACAACCATATGCTGGATAACCAAGTGTTGCAAGTGAATCAAGGAAACAAGCTGCAAGTCTACCAAGACCACCGTTACCAAGTGCAGCATCTGGCTCCTGGTCCTCGATGAAGTTAAGGTCAAAGCCCATCTCATCAAGAGCTTCCTTAATCTGCTCATATGATGTAAGGTTGATTAAGTTGTTTCCAAGTGCTCTACCCATAAGGAATTCCATTGAAAGGTAGTAAACAGTCTTAGAGTTCTTCTCCTCATACTCCTTGTGAGTTGCTATCCAACGATCGATGATATCATCTCTCACTGCATAAGAAACTGCCTGGAATACCTGCTGTGGAGTAGCTTCGTCAATTGTCTTTCTGAAAAGGTTCTTAACGTTATTAATGACCTCTTTCTTGAAGCTTTCCTTGTCAAAGTCAGCCATCTTCTTCATATTTGTCCTCCTTAATAGTCCATGAAATCAATTAAGCTTCATGGGGTGTTATGTATTCACAGTATGAAATATATTTCAACTGTTTATTTTTGTTGGAATAAACCATTGTTTAGTTTATCAAATTTTCGCATATTATACAACGTTTTAATTAATTTTCGTGAATATTACCTAGAAATGCTTTGTATTGATTTTTTTTTATGAATTTTAGCCATATATACTATTCAAATAAAGACTTTTTTGTTTTTCTTCATCTTTATTTATCTAAAATCATTAAACGCTGGTCGATCGGCACAAATAATTGAATACATCTCCCATGGATGAGTTAATATCCATTCCAAAGTAATGGGATTTTTTTCACTAAAACCATACACGGTGGCAGCTTCCCTAAGATCACCTCCTAATGGATCATTGAACATGAAATCATTTAGTTTTTTTAAAATTTCTTCTGTTTTATCACCAGCTTCTAATTTTAAATCTTTTTTCTTTAAGCTATACTCATATTTTTCAAGAGCAATAAAAAAATCTCCTTCTTCTCTGAACTCTGGCGGATAAATATCCAAAGTCATGTATAAGCTCATCATAATTTGCATTGGCAAGTTATACTCAGTGTACCCTATCCTTGCCGCTTCTTTCCTTTCTTTTTCTTCCCTGTACATCTTATAACACATTATTAAGCCAACCAAAATAAGTATGTACATCAATATTAAGAATATCTTTAATATTATTTTTATTGTTTTCTCCATCTAAAACTCTCCTTCTATTCATAACCATAATATTCCTTAATTTCATCCACTACCTGTTCTGGGTGATACATTACCTCAAGTATAGATATATCTGTTCCGTTTTCTTTGTTATATTCGACAATCAATTCTACTGTTTCTGTTCCAGGTTGAGCATACTGAGTACATATCTGCCCTTTTGCGACATCATATACAACAGGAATAGCATAAAACCCAAATTTTTCATACATAACACTCGCTTCAACTTTATCAAGAGTGCTTTCTATTACTTTAGCCCCCTCAACACCTGACTGATAGTCCATAACAGAACCAAAGATAGATTGAGCTACCGTATTTACATATCCAACACCATCTGAAAATTGATTAAAAATATAATCATTTCCTAATTGGCTTCCTCCTGATACGATACTATCGAATATATATTGCCCCATACCGTCTTCGTATCCACTAGGTGTAAATCCTGGAACAAAATGATTAACCAATATTTCCTCTGCAAGGCTTGTCTGATAATAAGTTATCTCTTCTTCCTCCATACATGGGTTTACAGTAATGGTAGAGTTCCCAAAATTCGAAAACACTGGAGCAACGTTAGAACCAACATTTCTAAACTCGGCAAAAGTTAAAACATAACTATCTCTTTCTTCTACTCCACCATATTCCACACTTTCAACAGTGATGATAGGTTTATCTCCCTGATATTCTCCATGTATTTCATCAATAGTGCCAAAAGACCCCCACAATGCCATCCTTTGGAGTAATTCCTTTCGGGTATTTTCACATTCATTTATTTTTATTTTGTATGTTTCATCCTGTGTTTCTTTATAAGCTTCATTGTACATACAACAAGTAATCAAATAATCATCTGACAAGCTAGACAAACTATTATAAATATTTGCACATTTTTGTTGGTCAACCTTCCAGCTAGAATAGTCTTCATTCATCGCCCCTGCCCCAATTCCTATATTAAACCCATACTTATAATCCTCAACCTTATATGTACAAGCACACATCAGCTGTTTTATTTCCTCTTCCGTCATATTCGTATATGCCAATGCTATAGCATCATATTGTCCTGAATTTATCTCATCCGCCGACTTATCCATTATTTTCATAATTAAATTCATATCATATCTGATACTGCCATCTTCATTCACACTAATAATTTGGTCAAAAAAATATTTTGTTGCAGTGACACTATTAGATTCCAACATCATATCCTCTAGTCCTTCACTTACCACAACAGAGGCATACTCATCTCCAAATATTGTATTTTTATAAAAATAAATATCCATTGGACCAACTTCATTTGAAGGTATCTTCATACAATCTCTAATTCCACTAATTACAGTTTTTATGCCATCTAAAGTTTCATCATCATTCCTGCTAAGATTACTTGCAAGTCCAGTATATGTGGCATCAAAATTCCTAACATTTTCAAAACAATTGCTAACAGCACTAAACAAATTAGCATAATAATTCGCATCATCCGTATTGTATATACTCCAACTATTATATATCCCATTTACACCTGTTCCATTTGTGGTTGGCATAAAATTATAAGTACAACTATTTATATCACTTTGAACTAGTCTCAATTCATCTTCAGTTTCAATTGTATAATCTCTTTGCCAATATAGCTCTAGCCTCTTCTTCCTCTTCATTCTTTAGCTTATAATCTCGCTGCAAACTAAACTTTTTATCCTCTAAATCGCATAATTGTTGTCTTAGCACATAAATTCTACTTGTTTTATTTTCTATACATTCTTGAATATCTAACATATTTTTTTCTATATCGTTCATACAATCTCCTCCCAGTATACACAAAACCCCCTCATAAATCCTTGGATTTAAAAGGGGGTTGTACTACTTGATAACTCTATTAAATTACCTCTACACCGAGAACTACCTTCTCGCCATTGATGTTCCAGTCCTTAGAAACGCCCCCCACAGCGCCCATTACAAACTCATTTGCAAGAACTACTTCCTTAATCTCATCAGCATTAGCGTTTATGATTTCAGCAATCTTGTCGTTGCCTTCTACATAAACCTTAATTCTGTCAGTTACATTGAAGTCAGCGTCCTTACGCATAGTCTGAACCTTGGAAATGATTTCTCTTACAAATCCTTCCTCGATAAGCTCTGGAGTGAGAGTTGTATCGATAACAACTGTTACATAGTTGTCACCCTCTGTTACATAACCCTCCATCTTAGCTGTCTCGATAAGCAAGTCTTCTTCAGCAAGTACTACTTCTGTACCAGCTACGTCAAACTTAAGTGCGCCCTCAGCCTTAAGTGTTGCCATAGCCTCATTGTCATCGACGTTTGCAAGATACTCTCTGATACCACCAAGCTGCTTACCGTACTTAGGACCTACTGTTCTAAGCTGTGGCTTGAAGCTGTATGATGTAAAGTCAGATAAATCATCCTTAAATGTTACTGCCTTAATGTTAAGCTCGTCCTCAATAATCTCCACAAAATACTCATCAAGAGTCTTTGCTGCCTTAACGAACATATTGCCCATTGGCTGACGTGACTTAATGTTAGCAGTGTTACGAGCTGCACGACCAAATACAACAATCTTAAGTACCTGATCCATACTTGCCTCAAGGTCTGCATCGATGTATGCCTCATTTGCAACAGGGAAGTCGCAAAGGTGAATTGAAATAGGTGCAGTCTTGTCAAAACGTGTAACAAGGTTCTGGTAAATATCCTCTGTCATAAATGGAATCATAGGAGCAGCTGTCTTACAAAGTGTAACAAGTGCTTCGTATAATGTCATATATGCATTAATCTTATCCTGTGGCATATCCTTTGCCCAGTAACGCTCACGACCACGTCTTACATACCAGTTACTCATATCATCTACGAAGTCTGCAAGAGCCTTTGTAGCATCTGGTATCTTGTATGAACCAAGTGCCTCGTCAACTGACTTAACCATAGTGTTAAGCTTTGAAAGAAGCCACTTATCCATAACTGAAAGCTTGTCATACTCTAACTTATACTGAGTAGGGTCAAACTTATCTATATTTGCATAAAGTACATAGAATGCATAAGTATTCCAAAGTGTACCCATGAA
>JAGAKD010000254.1 GCA_017625815.1 Lachnospiraceae bacterium
CCATCTGCAACTATTTTCAATCCATAGGTTCCGTAGATATCAGTGTAGACATTGCCGTATACTCGTTCTCCATCTACATATATCTCTGCATCAGCAGGCGTAACCTCAAAAGTTGCCGAACCCGTAGGTATGGCTAGATTTGCCAAATCAACATGGGTTTCCTGATTCTTAAGAACAGTGACATCCTTTGTCTGGCTGTAACCATTCTTGTTGATTCTCATGGTGTAGGTTCCTTCCCTGACAGGTATAAGCATATCCGTAGTAACGGGAACGATTACATCATAACCTACTTCTACCATTCCACCCACATAGGTGTCGTGGTTCTCTAATCTAACATAGCCGTGTCCAATCTCAACAACAACAGACACAAGCTTGTCCTTGTATAAATGGAGAGTTACCTGATCCTCAGTATTAACCTCCATAATATTGATAGGCACTCCCTCATCATATGCAACCACATAAGGAGACATAGTCTTAGTTGTACCTTTGTATCTAGCAGTACCATTTTCTACATCAGCTGTAAATTTGCTAGCACCTTTTATTACTGTAGCAGAATCGCATATCTGTATGCTAACCAGCTTCATAGTATCAGAATAATACACAACATCAACCACGCTACCGTTATATACTTCATTAATACTAACTGTGTCTCCGTAAGTATTCTGTACTGTAACGCCACCGTGATATCCCAGACTTATCTCTTCTCCAGTAAGACAATCTATAAATCTGAATGTATTCTCTTCAAAATTCATGTTAGTAACTACAGCTGTGGTGGAAGCTTCTGTATGAACTACAACTACGTCCTCGGTGTTTTCGTACACCTTCACTTCGTCACCACCATATTCACACCCTGTGAGTGCGAGCAACAGGGTCACTAACATCAGCAATAACAGATTTTTTCGCATAGTACCCACCTTAACCATTGTATTATACAAGATAATTCGCAAAATGTGAAGTCATTTATGTCGATTTTAGTTGAGATTTGTAATTAGCAAGCTCCCTTAGTAAATTTTCCTTATCCTTTTCATCCTCCATTAGCTTGCTTAATTTCTCAAGCATCTTAGGTGAAATCCAGTTTTTTGGCGAATTGATATACTGATTACTTATCTTATAAAATTTTTCTGGGTAGCAATAAAGCATATATATGTACTCCAAATCATCCGTAGACAAAGGACAAATACTGCTATATCTTTCTAATATATTTTTCATAACCTCAAAATTGTACTTGTTCTTTTCCACAGTTTTTCTCATAAAATGGTACAAATCCATAAGCTGATTTCCCACGAAAAACTTATCGAAATTTATAATCCCAATCTGAGTATCTCCCTCTCCATCCTTGCTTAACAACACACTGTGGTGATTATACATCCCATGGCAATATCCAATATGCTCACTTAAATCCATAGAAAAATAAGGGGCACTTTCCTCCTCGCAAATAAGTGCCTTCTCGTAAAAATAGTCATATGCTTTCACATATAGGTTTTCAAAATCCTTTCTGGACTTTTGTCGCCCTATAAAATTTCTAACCCTTTTTAATTCTCTATTCCTTTTTCTGAAATCTCCATTTGGTCTAATATGTACATCACTTTCTGTGCTATCAAAAACCTTTTTACATGCAATATGAAGCCTCGCCAAATTATCTACTGCAATATCAATTTCCTCTGGCTTTGTAACATTACATTCCTTTCCTTGAAAAAAAGTTCGCATAACAAATCCATTTCCATATCTATCATATGTGACCAACTCTTCTTCTTTATTTTTTATGCACCTATCTATTCTATCAAATCCACATTCGCAAAGACGCTCTTTAAATAGATATTCCGCTGTCAGTCTACTCTCGTTTACATCTAAGGATTTTAGTTGATATAATCCCTTGTCAGTCTTAAGCAAAGTTGCGCCTCTTCCTCTTGTGGTCTGATATACTTCCATATCATATGCATCAAAAACCTCTGACATTTTATCAGACAATAAAATCCCCTCCGAACATCAATCTTGTTAATTGTATGTCCAAAGGGAATAAAATATGCTAGTATTAAGAACTCATTTTACTTTTCACAAGCTCTATTAGTGTATCTTTTTCATTTAGGCTTGGATTATCTAAAACCTTATCTAGCAGATAGTGTAACATCTGGCCCATATCACGCCCCGGCTTCATCCCAAGCTCCATAAGTTCCTTGCCACCTATAGCCAGGTCTGATATTTTGATGCACTGGTTCTCATCCACTACCATTTGATATAAGTTTTTCATAACCTCTACACAAGCAAGCTTTTTATCTAGATTGTAATCGCTTTGACCAGCTATATCTGCTTGTCTTAGCAAATTATAATCCATAAAATTATCCATACCCAGCTTACCCACAAATCTTCTAAATGCACTTCCCTGACTTTCTTTTTCAAGATAATAGTCGTGGTGTTCAACCAGATTGCAGGTTCTATCTATAGTGTTATTATCAAGCTTAAGTCTTCGCAATATTTTTCTTGCTAACTTTGCTCCTGCCTGCGGATGTCCATAGAAATGATCAATGCCATCCTCTCCAGTAGTCTTGCAGGAAGGTTTTCCTACATCGTGAAGCAATGCACTATATCTAAGCACCATATCCGCCGGAACATTTTCCATCACCTTGATGGTATGCTCTCCCACGCTGTACTTGTGGTTCGGGTTGTTTTGCTTTGTCTCCATCATGGCATCAAACTCAGGCAATATAATCTTAGTGAGCCCAAGCTCATATGCCTCTATAAGTCTATCCGGATGATTAGAGGTTATAAGCTTCGTTAATTCTACCTGTATTCTCTCAGCACTTATATCTGATAAGAACTTTGCTTGCTCATTCATAGCCCTTCTTGTTTCCTCATCTATAACAAATCCAAGCTGTGCCGCAAATCTAACCGCTCTTAGTATTCTAAGTGCATCCTCATCAAATCTATCTGTAGGATTACCTACGCAACGAATTACTCCCTCATCCAAGTCTTTCATTCCACCAAAAATATCTATGACACCCTCTGTATCATTGTAAGCCATAGCATTTATAGTAAAATCTCTTCGCTTTAAATCCTCTTCAAGAGAAGTTGTAAACTCTACACTATTTGGTCGTCTGTGGTCCTGGTACTCCCCATCTACTCGGTATGTAGTAACCTCAAAAGAATAATCCTGAAACTTTGTATCCTTTGCCACAATGCTCTTATCTACAAGAACCGTAACCGTACCATGCTGTATACCCGTATCAATGGTTCTTCTAAATATATCTTTAACCTCATAAGGAGTAGCTGAGGTAGTTATATCCCAGTCATTAGGCAGCTTACCCAGTATACTATCCCTGACACAACCACCAACAATATAAGCCTCATGGCCTGCATTATTCAGTTTTTCAATAATGTACTGTGCCCCCGCTGGGATATCAATTTTAAGCATACCTCTACCTCCTTTCCAAGGTCTGGCCTGTACTATAATTTAATCTTTTTAAGTACGATATTAAATAAACTCAGGTACTATAGGTATTACATATAAACCACGCTCTCGCTCGATTGCTCAAGTAGCGGTACTAACCTCCGAACTCTAAAGAGATTGTAAATAAATTTAATATTAGGCATATATGTTAGCAAACCCTTTGCGAATGTCGGTACTTAGCGAGGTACTTTCGAGCTTAGTACCGCTACTTGAGCAACGGAGCGAGAGCGGGTTTGTAAACATATATGCCTAATATAAATTTATAACAATCTCTAAGAGTTCATCGCTAAGTGCCGACTTTCGCAAACGGGTTTATAGTGCAATACCTATAATACTCTGAGTTCTTGTATTATCTTCTTTTAAAAAAGATTAAATTATCTTAGTACGCCTTTCCAAAATACACCATCTTCTTAGCTGGCTTTCCGCAGTGTACACACACGTCACCTAAATTCTCCTGCTCAAATGGCATACATCTTGTTGTAGCACCAGTCTTGTCCTTGATTGCTATCTCACACTCCTGGTCTCCACACCACATACCCTTGATGAAGCCCTGCTTCTTCTCAAGTATATCTGTGAACTCCTCCCAGTTAGTTGCTGTGTGAGTGTTCTCCTCTCTATGTGCAAGTGCTCTATCAAACATATCCTGCTGCATCTGCTCTAAGATCTCGCCAATCTTAGTATCAAGCTCTGCAAATGGAACTACATACTTTTCTCTTGTATCACGGCGAACAACAACTGCCTGTCCTGCCTCAATATCCTTTGGACCTACCTCAACACGAAGTGGAATACCACGCATCTCCTGCTCAGCAAACTTAAATCCCGGATTCTTGTCTGAATCGTCAACCTTAACTCTATATGCCTTTAACATATCCTTAAGCTCTGCTGCCTTCTCAAGCACGCCTTCCTTCTTCTGCATGATAGGTACTATCATAACCTGAGTTGGTGCAACTCTTGGTGGAAGTACAAGTCCTGAATCATCTCCATGAACCATGATAACTGCACCGATAAGTCTTGTAGTCATTCCCCATGATGTCTGATGTACATACTGAAGCTTGTTCTCCTTATCTGTATACTGAATTCCAAATGCCTTTGCAAAGCCATCACCAAAGTTATGTGATGTACCTGACTGTAATGCCTTCCCATCATGCATAAGTGCCTCAATAGTATAAGTAGCCTCTGCACCTGCAAATTTTTCCTTATCAGTCTTTCTACCCTTAATAACTGGCATAGCAAGAACCTGCTCGCAGAAATCTGCATATACATTTAACATCTGAATAGTTCTTGCCTCAGCGTCCTCTGCTGTAGCGTGTGCAGTGTGACCCTCCTGCCACAAGAACTCTCTTGAACGAAGGAATGGTCTTGTCTCCTTCTCCCATCTAACTACTGAACACCACTGGTTATATACCTTTGGTAAATCTCTATATGACTGAATATCCTTTGCATAGAAATCACAGAAAAGTGTCTCAGATGTAGGTCTAACACACATTCTCTCCTGAAGTGGATTAAGTCCACCATAAGTTACCCATGCAACCTCTGGTGCAAATCCCTCAACGTGATCTTTTTCCTTCTGAAGAAGGCTCTCTGGAATAAACATTGGGAGATATACGTTCTCTACACCTGTTTCCTTAAATCTAGCATCAAGCTGACTCTGAATAAGCTCCCATATAGCGTAACCTGCTGGCTTTAACACCATACAACCCTTAACACTTGTATAGTCAATAAGTCCTGCCTTTGTTACAACATCTGTATACCACTGTGCAAAATCTACCTCCATAGAAGTAATCTGCTCTACTAATTTCTTGTCTTTAGCCATTTTATATATCCTCACATTTCTTAAAATTCGTCTAACTCAATAACCTCAAAAGCTTCACCCTCTGGCTCATGCTTAAACACCATATGCTCCCCTGTTACTGGATGGTCAAGCTCTATTCTTGAAGAGTACAGTCCAATCTGCATATAACGCCTCTTAGTTCTGGCAAATATAGGGTTATATTTTGTGTCACCCCATATTCCACAGCCTCTTGAAGCCATCTGTGCTCGTATCTGGTGATGTCTTCCAGTCTCAAGCTCAATTAACACATAGGAAAGCACACCATCATCTGTTTCAAGTACATCTAACACTTCATAGGAAAGCACAGCCTTTTTTGCTCCCTTGTCACCTTTCTTTGCAATTTTGGCTGTGTTAGTTTTGCCATCACGAACAAGGTAGTCCACAAGCTCTCCTGCTTCATCTGGGAGCTCTCCTGTGAGTATTGCCTGATAGTATTTTATTATATTGCCTTCCTGCATATCGTCAGATAAGGTTGCCGCAGCTTCCGGGGTCTTGGCAAATATCATAACACCCCCTACGGGTCGGTCCAACCTATGTATAACTGCTAGATACGGCTCCTCATCACTATCAGACTTATCAAAAAGATAATCCTTAAGCAAGGTAATCATATCCTTATCATTCGACTTGTCACCCTGAGATGGAACTCCACAAGGCTTCACACATGCAAGAATAGCGTCATCTTCATATAAAATATTTAACTTCATAAAATCAAGTCCTTTTTCATATATTCAAACACTACTAATTGTAAATGTGAGAATACCATTTTACAAGGAAAATTTCAAGGTTTTATAATCTTCTTCTGCCAAATCTTTTTCTCATCTTTGTGGCTGCAACCTCTTCATTAGCCTTTTGTATCTGTCTTAATACCTCATCAAGCTTTCTGAATCGTGCTTCTTCCTTTTCTTCCTTTTCCCTCATAACGGTATCAAACTGACGCATTACATCCTCTGTTATTTCTGATTTTATAGATGTGGTTATAATCTCCTTATTTTCCCTTAACGCATTTGCAACTATCTTATTCATAACCGCCTGCATCTGAGCCACCTTAAAGTCAACCACCTTGTAATCATCACTAGTAGCTTGTTTTTCCTCCAGACTTATTTGCTCTTCCTCTGCCACATCATCTACGTCTGCTCTCTCTTCCACTCTATGTATGTTTTTTTCTTTAATATTTTCATCTACGTCACTTTCATCCACATCAGAACTTCTCTTTTTTTGCAGTATCTTTATTCTAATATCCTTTAGAGACATCCCTCTTTCCTTAAGCTCCATAACGCCCTTGAACATCTTAATGTCCCTCTCGTCGTAATACCTATGTCCCATAGAATTTCTTTTTATAACTAGTCCAAGCTCCTCCTCCCAGTATCTTAATACGTGAGTTTCTACACCTAACATTTTTGCCGCTTCTTTTATCATATAAGTTTCCATTAGTCCATCTCCC
>JAGAKD010000255.1 GCA_017625815.1 Lachnospiraceae bacterium
AGATGTGTGGAAAAGATGTAGTTGTGGTACGTTCTGGAATTGGAAAAGTAAATGCTGGCATATGTACACAGATTTTGGCTGATGTATATGGTGTAGATGCAGTAATCAATACTGGTATAGCTGGAAGCTTGAATGCAGCTATTGATATAGGAGATGTTGTTTTATCTACAGATACGTTACAGCATGATATGGACGCTACAGGATTTGGATATGAGCCAGGGGTTATACCTTGTATGGAGACATCGGTATTTCAGGCTGATGAGAACCTTAGAAATCTAGCGAAGGCAGCATGTCAGAAGGTGAATCCAGACATCAAAGTATTTGAAGGAAGAGTTGTGAGTGGAGACCAGTTTATTTCTGATAAGGCAAAGAAACAGTATATAGAAGAAAATTTCAAAGGATTTTGTACTGAGATGGAGGGTGCGGCTATTGCTCAAACTGCATACTTAAACAATATTCCGTTCCTTATTATAAGAGCTATATCTGATAAGGCAGATGATAGTGCTACTGTTGATTATCCGACATTCGAAGCCAAAGCTATTGAGAATAGTGTTAAGCTAGTTAAAGAAATGGTGGCTAATTACTAATAATATTATTGTGTGTAAAGATAGGAGAAATTATGGAAAAGATAGCAAGCTTTACGATAGATCATACTAGATTATTACCAGGTGTTTATGTATCAAGAAAAGATAATGTTTCAGGCAATATACTTACAACCTTTGATTTGAGGATGACAAGACCTAATTACGAGCCAGTTATGAATACAGCGGAGATACACACAGTTGAACATTTGGCTGCAACATTCCTTAGAAATCACAAAGTATACCAAGATAAGATAATATATTTTGGCCCTATGGGATGTAGAACTGGTTTTTACTTGATTATGGCGGGAGATTATGAGTCAAAAGATATAGTAGATTTATTGATTGAACTATATACCTTTATGTCAGAGTTTAATGATGAAGTGCCAGGCGCTTCTGCTAGAGATTGCGGCAACTATTTAGATATGAATCTTCCTATGGCAAGATATATAAGCAAGAAGTATTTAAATGAAGTATTACTCAATATAACTGAAGAAAGATTAATATATCCGGAGGGATAGTTGTAAAAGCTCATGTGATGTGTACAAAAGTATACATTATATGAGCTTTATTCTTGCATTTTATAAAAAATAATTGACCCCTAATGTAAAAGAATATATTCTGATAATCAAAGACATATCTGATAAAGTATTAGATATGAATAATACAAAGGGGGAGATAATATGTCTAAGGACAAGATTATTAATGATTGCTATGAAGCATCTAACAACAAACAAATTTTTTATGAAGCTTCTGAGGCAGAGAAAACTCAGAAGGATGTTTCTTATACGGAAACAGATTACAATGACTACTTTAATTCTGTGTTATTGTTGGAACAGCCCTTCTATCGAACGGGAATGACTGACGTAGAAGCACTTATAGAATTAGAATATCTAAATAATAATCTTAAATCTTTTTTTGAAGGCGATTATAAGCCGCTCTGGAAACAGTCTGTAGAAGAATAACATATTTTTCCATTAAAATAATTCAATAATTCTTCCGATATATAAATAAATGGGGGTATTTTTGTATATTATTAAATACAAAACTACGATATAGACCTATTTTCATAAAAAAAATACTATATTTTGTATATTTTTACATAAAAAGTATTTTATTTTTTGAAGCAATGTGGTAAAATACTCACATAGTATGAGTAATTATGGGTAATTGTAATTATTTATATTGTGTTAGTGAATATAATTTAGTACATAAACAATAATTTATTTATATTTAGGAAGGCTCCCTTTGGGTATTGGGAGAGTTGAGGTGAAAAAGAATGAAATTAAAGGACAGGCTGATTAGGAAGTTACTTGATGCAGGCAAGAAACACAGAATATTAGTATATCCAACCTTAGCGTTGATTGCTATTATCAGTGCCATATCTCATATGGTTTACTGGGGAAGAGGCAACGGCAAGAAGGTTATGGCTTCGGTTATGGTTATGGTTATGCTTATTACCCAATCCATATTCCTTACATCATCAGCTGATGTCGTAGATGAGAATCCAGAGCAGACAGCTGGAACAGAGACCACTGGAGAAGAACTAGTAGATGATGGTGGTATTGCACCTTATGCAGCCGCTTCTACACCAGCGGATAATGTGGTTAATTATTACAGAGTTGATGAAACAGGACAAAATGTATACCCAATACCTTCATCATATTCAGTTATCGTAGAAACCGATGGAAGTAATTCTGTTACAGGATATAAGGTGCCTATACTTGATAGTACTGCATTACTTGAAAAGATGTATGGCACAGAAGGAGCCGCTACTCAGGGAAGCTACATTGATATAAGTGATTTGTATTTTGATCAGGCATGTACAATTCCAGTAGTTGATGGAACTATTCCAGAAGATGGTACAGTTGCACCATCAAACGGAGCATATAATATATATTTTAAGGCAACTAGAACAGGATATCCTGTAACTATTTCGGATGATAGTGGAGTATTAGTTTCTGAGACCGTTTCAGCAAAGACACAGACAACAGGAGATATATATCCACCAGCCGAGTATAAGGTTCCTGTACCTTCGGACTCATATACTCAGCTTTATAGATTTGGTTACATATTTGACAGTGTGACTATGGGTGCACAGACATTTGATGTTACAGATGCAACAGTTGTAAGCATTGATCCAAGTTATGCTGCCCCTATGGATTCTATATCACTTACTGCTAATTGGGCTGGTATGGAGTTTTATGCATCTTTCTGGGCTAAGGATACAGATACACCAGCGGATGTTGTTATAGTAGGGGATTCAGATGGGAAGATGTTTCCTTTTATATATGGTGCTAATGCAACACTTCCGGGTTCAACAGAGATATGGGCAACAAGTGATGCATATGAACTTACAGGTTGGAAGGATGAGTATGGCAATACTTATAGTATAAATACAGATGGTTCGACTGTAACAGGAACTGATCTTGCAACATACAATGCAGATGCGGATGACGTGAAAGCTAATCCTAATGTAACTGGCAAGAAGTTAACAGCAGTTTGGACATATAAGGGAATTGAATTACTCAATTATGGCAGTGCTACAGAAGATGGTAATTCAGTTAGTGTAACTAGCTCATATGGTGAGCAGGTTGACCTTAGTCTTTCAGCTCAGTACAAGGATGGTACTGCTTCACAGTTTGTGTACGGTATGACTGATGAAGATAGAACAACTCTTGGTAATTATGGATTGAGTATTTCAACTCCGGATGGTGCATTTAACATAACAGGAGCCCTAAATAATGTTACACCAGAAGGTGGTATAACAGTTTACCTTAGTGTTACTGACACAAAGAAGGGTGATACAGATAATGTAACTACATATCCTATCACAATTGTTTCAAATAAGAGACAGGTTGCTATAGACCCTTCATCAGTTACAAATGAAAATGGTAGCTCAGACATTAGTCGTGAATATAACGGTTCAGATATTATTTCTGTAGGAGAGAGAGCAGAGCTTATACTTGCAGACGGACAGACACCTGGCACAGGAAAGCTTGCAACAGATGATGTATATGTTACTGTTTCCCCTACTGCTAAGGTAGATCCTAATGCAGGAGATAATAAGTCAATAACACTACAGGGTGTTACACTTACAGGAGCTCAGGCTAGCAAATATGAATTAACTGGTTTTGTTGAGGGAACAACCAATGAAGTAGTTGTGGACGGAGTGGCAGATATTACACCAAAGTCCCTCAAGGTAGGTATAAAGTTTGCTGATCCTGATAAGTCATCAGTTAGATTTGGTGAGGCAACACCAGAATTTACATTATATTTATTAGAGCCAGAGAAACTTACAATTGCTGATAAGACAGCTTATGACAATTGTGCAACTGATGCGGCTAAGATGCAGTTTGTGTCAGAAAAGCTTGGATATATTGGAGCAGATACAAGTAGACAGCTTTACAGCTCACCAGGTACATATACAATTAAGCCAGAATTTAGTAGTGAGGGTAAGAACTATGCAGCATATGCAGATGGACTTAGCTTATCATTCACAGTTACAAGAGATGCTGGTGTTATGTATTCAGAAGATGGTTCAGCAGGCGCTAACTTCAAGATGAGTACATCAAAGAGTGATAATGGTTATTATCCAGGTCTTGTTATTTCTGGCTACGGTGAATATACACATATTAGAAGAATAGATACAGCTAGTGGAGATGTTACTCCAAGTATGACATATGATGAGGTTAAGGCTCTCTTTGGTGATACAACTGCTATTACTATAGAGGATATGGTAGATAAGACAATTTACTTCCAAATGTATAACCCACAGACAGGTGCTGTTTCACAGATAGTAACATTAACAAATGTAAATGTAGATACATCAGCGCCTACTCTTGAGGGATATAAGGTTACACCAGCGCCTAACTCAGAATATTTTAAAGAGTTTTCATTTGGTTCATACTATCATTCACAACCTGTTGACGGTGTGACTGTTGAGAATGTAACACTTAGTTTTAATTATAAGACCGATGGTAGTGATTGTGAGTCATTATTCTACTCATTTGTAGATGAGAATGGTAATCCTATAAGCGACCAGGCTACAGAGGTTAAGCTTATGAAGGATGCTACTACAGGAGTTTATAGCTGTAGCTTTACTATAGGTACTGGTAAGTATGGACAGTTAATTGTATATGCTACAGATACTACAGGTAATACTTCAACACCTATGAAGATTAAGCTTAACTCAGATGATGCTGAGGCATTTGATCCAAGTGAGGAACAGACACCAGAAGATTACTATGAGTGGATGGTTGAGAATAAGATTGATGGTGCAGATATAGTTGCTATGGATGGTGAAAATCTTGCTGCAACTGATGTATGGTACAACGACCTTAAGCTTGTTGTTGACGCTGCAGATGAAGATAGTGGTGTTGATAAGATAGTTTGGACAGTTACAGGTCCTAACGACTACAAGAAGAGTTATACAGATATTGCTACTAGTAGCATAGCATCTGTATTTAAAGAATATGGTAAAATATTAAATTGTAAATTTGTACATACTTTAAATGATGAGGAGCTTCCAGCAGGTGCATACTTTATTACAGCAGTTTTAGAGGATAATGCTGGTAATACTGTAGACCTTGAGGGCGTAGGTCCATATCTCATTGATACTAAGAAGCCTGTAATTACTGACAATACAGATACATCTCAGGCGGCATTTGAGTCATCAGTAATGCTCGATTTCACTGTTACTGAGGGCGAAGATGAAAGTGGTGTTTCTACAGTTGAGTTATACTTAACTAATGGAACTGAAAAGGTTCATGTTAAGAGCTGGTTAGTTCAGGATTCATACACATATGAGATAGTAAGTAACGGAACTTATGTTATTGAAGCGACTGATAAGGCTGGTAACGTTCAGACACATACTATGTCATTTGATAACATATCAAATGTAGCACCAAGCGACCCAATTATTACAGTTGATGGTACAAAGGGTGACAATGGTTGGTATGTTGGCGAAGAACCAGAGGTTACTATCACATACGAGGATATGACTTCAGATGGTGTAGAAGTTGAGTCATATTACTCAGTTAAAGCAATAGTTGGTGAGTCAACTAATACAACAGAGAGAGTGTTAAGCCCATCAAATAACGTATTTACTATTGATGATGAAGGCACAGTTACAATTTCTGCTTGGAGTATAAGTGATTCTGGCAAGGAAAGTGGTGTATCAACTGCAGAATTAAAGGTTGATTTAACTGCTCCTGATATTCAGATTACAGATTCTGTGGCAAATGAAGAAGGAGACTTAGTAATTAGCTTCAGAATTACAGATAAGGTTAGTGGTGTAGATGATGCAAAGGTTATGATTAACGGAACTCCTGTTGAGGTTACAGTAGAGGATGATGCTGTTGTAGGTACCTTTGTAGCAGAGGATAATGAATATGAGCTTACTGCTGTAGATATGGCAGGCAACAAAGCAACATATGAGTTTGAACCATTATACATTACCGTAAATCCTGTTACAGATATCACTTCATCAGGTGCATACCTTGAAGCATTTGTATATGAGGGTTCATATGATATTCAGGATGCTTATATAGCTATCAAGAAAGACGGAGAGTCAGCATATGTATCAACTCTTTACAATAAGAATGATGAGGATTATGGTCTTTCAATGAATGCTTTATTCAGAAATCTTGATGCAGATTCAGTGTACTGGTATAAGGTATATGCTAAGGCTGAGGTTTCAGGTGAAGTAAAGGTTATTGAAGGAAGCTTTAGAACTACTAACGACAAGGCTACAGGCGCTGTATCAGGTACTGTATTATATGGAGAAGATACAACACCAGTATATCCAATCTATGTAAGCTTATATGATGGAAATACTGTGATTCAGACAGACATAATTGAGGATGAGACAGATAAATCATACCAGTTCAACAAGATTGGTGATGGAGCATACAATATAGTTGCTACTAATGGATACGTTCAGAAGACATCAGCTGTTACATTAGAAAATGGTGGTGTTACATATCCTACAAATTACGCTATTAACAGTGGTATTCACTTTGTACTCAACAATATGAGCACAAGCGTGGTAATAGAGGATAACTCAATCGACCTTACAGCAGATGGTCTTGAAACAATTTATAACACATCTTGGTATGAAGGTAATATAACAACAGCTGATAAGGCAGTACTTGCTGATGGAGGTTCTATAGATATTGAGCTTCACGCAAATTATATGGATGTTACAGAGCTTAGTACAGAAGAGCAGAATGTATTTGCAAGTAAATTAGATGACAATGCTATTATCGAGAGATATATTCAGCTTTATGTGGTTAAGGAAGTTAGAGACAAGGATGGTAGACTTGTAAATGGTACACCAACTCTTATTCCAGAGTTGTATGACCCTATTACAATTTCATTCCCACTTGGTGACTTAGCTGGACAAAAGATTTATGTAGCATCAGTTCATGATGAAGGTTCTAATTATACATTCTTTAATTGGGATACTGCTGATGAAGTTAAATTATCTAATGACTATGTAACTATTACAACTAAGCATTTCTCAGTATATGCATTGTATAGAACTATAGAGGTTCCTAAGGAATACACAGTTAAGTGGGTTGATGGTGATGGTAGAGTTATGAAGACAGAAACCGTTCTTGAAGGCGGTAAAGCTACACCACCAACGGAGATTCCAACTAAGAAAGCTACTGATAAGTATACTTATTCATTCTCAGGTTGGGATACAACATACGATAACATTACTCAGGATACAATTATTGCAGCTTGGTTTACAGCTAATAAGGTTACTGGTGGTACACCAGACAACGATAACAATCCTGTTGCACCTGATGCTGATGTGAAACCTGGAACACCAGATAGTGGCAATAAGACAGATGATGATAAGGTACCAGGTAACAAGTATACATATATGGGTTCAGCAGATTCACCATCAACTGGTGATGAGATGCCAATAGTTATCTTGCTTGTTATGATGCTTGCATCAGTTGTAGGACTTGTAGTTCTTAGAAAAAAGAATATTGAGTAATTTTGCTGGGGCTGTTTTAAAACAGCCCCATTTTTTATGTTTTAAACAATTATTACCAGTAATAAAAAAATGAATTTGAAAGATAATAATGTTAAGACATACAATGTCTACTAAATATTTTTGGAGGTATTTATCATGTCAAATTCAAGATCTAAGACTAGTGTACCTGAAGCAAAGGACGCTATGAACAAGTTTAAGATGGAAGTTGCTAACGAGCTTGGTGTAAATCTTAAGCAGGGTTACAATGGTGATTTAACTTCACGTGAGTCAGGTTCTATCGGTGGAGAAATGGTTAGACAGATGATCAAGAGACAGGAAGAGCAGATGTCAGGTAAGTAATTAGACTTATCTTTTTAGCTCATTATTATATCTGTAAACCTAGGGCTTGTTTATATAAGTGCTATAAGTTTTTACTTTTGCATAATATATAAACAAGCCCATTTTTTGATTTTTCTGAACTCATTTTTTTATTTAAAAATATAGACTTAAATATTAACTTGTGATATAATCTAACGAATAGTGCGTTTCGATGCAATACAAGGAGGAAAAATAAATGAGTTTATCAGTTGAAAAATTAGAAGGAAGCATGGCAAAACTTACTATTGAGGTGCCAGCAGAAGAATTTACAAAGGCAATTACTGAGGTATATAACAAGGAGAAGAGTAAGTTCTCAGTACCTGGTTTCAGAAAGGGTAAAGTGCCACAGGCATACGTTGAGAAGATGTATGGCCCAGTTATTTTCTATGAAGATGCAGCTAATAAGCTTATCAACGAGTACTATCCAAAGGCATTAGACGAGTGCGAAGAGGATATCGTTTCTAACCCAGAGATAGATGTAGAGCAGATTGAGAAGGGTAAGTCATTTATCTTTACTGCTACAGTAGCTATTAAGCCAGAGATTAAGATTGGTGAGTATAAGGGTGTTGAGATCGAGAAGATTAGCTCAGAAGTAACTGAGGATGAGGTTATGGCTAAGATTCTTGAGGAGCAGAAGCAGAATTCAAGATCTATCCCAGTAGAGGATAGAGCAGCAAAGCTTGATGATGAAGTTACTATTAACTTTGACGGATATATGGATGGTATTCCATTTGAGGGCGGTTTAGGCGAGAACTACAAGCTCACTCTTGGTTCACATTCATTTATCGATACATTTGAGGATCAGATTGTTGGCAAGAATATCGGTGACAAGTTTGATGTTAATGTTACTTTCCCAGAGGAGTATCATGCAACTGAGCTTGCAGGTAAGCCAGCAGTATTTAAGGTAGAGCTTCTTGCAATTAATGCAATTGAGTTACCAGAGTTAGATGATGAGTTTGCAAGTGAGGTTTCTTCATTCGATACTTTCGAAGAGTACAAGGAGGATGTTAAGAAGGTACTTGAGGTTAAGAAGGAGAAGGACGTTAAGCGTGAGAAGCAGGCTAAGATTATCGAGAAGCTTTCAGAGGCAGCTGAGGTTGAGCTTCCAGAGGCTATGGTTAAGTACAATCAGGAGAAGATGTACGATGAGCTTGCACAGAGCATGATGTATCAGGGTATCCAGATGGAGCAGTACCTTAAGATTGTTAATGCTACAAAGGAAGACTTACTTGAGAGAGTTAAGCCAGATGCTATAGCTAGAATCAAGACTGGTCTTGTTCTTGAGGCAGTTGCTGCAGCAGAGGGTATCGTTGCAACAGACGAAGAGTTCAACGAGCAGCTTCAGGATATGGCTTCAACATATCAGATGGAGCCAGATAAGCTTAAAGAGCTTATGGGCGAGAAGGAAATGGAAATGATGAAGAAGGATATTGCTTCAAGAAAGGCAATGGACTTCCTTGTAGATAACTGCAAAGAGGTATAATTTCCATCCCTAATAATAATTTTTTGAAGAGGTGTCTACATGGCTGATCATACAGACAGACTTAAAAAGTTAAAATGTTCATTTTGTAATAAGAGTCAAGAGCAGGTTAGAAAGCTTATCGCAGGACCAAATGTATATATTTGTGATGAGTGTATTGATATATGCTCAGAGATTATTCAGGATGAATTTGAAGATGAGACGATTGAAACTGATATCAATTTACTCAAGCCAAAGGAAATCAAAGAATTTTTGGATGATTATGTTGTAGGACAAGAGGCTGCAAAGAAAATTCTTTCTGTTGCGGTTTATAATCACTACAAGAGAATCTTAGCAGAAAAAGACTTTGATGTTGAGCTACAGAAGAGCAATATTATCATGATTGGACCTACTGGTTCAGGTAAGACATATTTAGCACAGACTTTAGCAAAGCTTCTTAATGTACCATTTGCTATTGCTGATGCTACAACTCTTACAGAAGCTGGATATGTAGGTGAAGATGTTGAGAATATTCTTCTTAAGCTTATTCAGGCTGCAGATTATGATATCGATAGAGCTCAGTGTGGTATCGTATACATTGATGAGATAGATAAGATTACCAAGAAATCAGAGAATGTATCTATCACAAGAGATGTATCTGGTGAAGGTGTTCAGCAGGCGTTGCTTAAGATTATTGAGGGTACTGTGGCATCAGTTCCTCCACAGGGTGGTCGTAAGCATCCACAGCAGGAGTTTATACAGATTGATACTACCAATATACTTTTCATTTGCGGTGGTGCATTTGAGGGTATGGAAAAGATAATTGAAAATAGAGTTGGTAAAAAGTCTATTGGATTTAATGCCGATGTTATCAGTCAGTCTAAGGAAAATATTGGTGAAGTTCTTAAGCAGATAACACCACAGGATTTCGTTAAGTATGGTATTATTCCTGAGTTTATAGGAAGAGTTCCGGTAACTGTAACACTTGACTTGCTTGATGAGGAAGCTTTGGTTAGAATTCTTCGCGAGCCAAAGAGTGCAATTGCAAAACAGTATAAAAAGCTTTTTGAAATTGATGGTGTTGAACTTGAATTTGAAGAAGATGCTCTTCGTCAGATAGCTAAGGAAGCTAATGAACGTAAGACAGGTGCTAGAGGTCTTCGTGCTATTATGGAAAATGTAGTTATGGACCTTATGTACGAGATGCCTTCAGACGAATATATGTCTAAGTGTCTTATCACTAAGGGTGTTGTAACTGGCGAGGAAGAGCCAATTATAACATATTCTGATAAGCCACGACAGATGAAGACAAGTCTTCGTAAGCGTATTAGACATAGTGCGGATAGTATTGCATAGTTTAAAAGGGTTGCATTTGCAACCCTTTTTAGTTATTATAACAGAAGTAATAGGAAGAGAAAGGATATACCAGTATGATTATAAAGAGTGCAGAATTAGAGACTGTATGTGGTATTACGAGTGTATTGCCGGAAAATACATTACCAGAGATAGCATTTGCAGGAAAGTCAAATGTAGGTAAGTCTTCACTTATAAATGGATTACTTAACAGAAAGGCATTAGCAAGAACCTCATCGTCACCAGGAAAAACTCAGATAATTAATTTTTACAATATAAATAAAGAATTGTATTTTGTTGATTTGCCTGGATATGGATACGCCAAGGTATCACAGGAAATTAGAAATAAGTGGGGCAAGATGATTGAAAGATATCTCCATACCTCTGAGCAGCTAAAAACTGTATTTTTGCTTATAGATATAAGACATGCTCCAGGTGAGAATGATAGAACTATGTATGACTGGATAGTAGCTATGGGATATGAACCAGTTATAATAGCTACCAAGCTAGACAAGATAAAGAGAAGTCAGAAGGACAAAAATATAAAGATTATTAAAGATACACTTAAGGTGCAACCGGGGACAAAAATAATCCCCTTCTCCGCTGTTTCAAAACAAGGAAAAGAGGATATTTGGAATCTTATTCAGTCAACCATAGCTGATTAACCAGATATTCGTATATTGAGGAGCTTTTTCCTCGCCAGTTGTTACAAATAGTTTCAGCCTGAGATTTGGTTGGAACATCAAACTTTAGGTCGAGGAGTATTTCCTTTCTATCTTTGATGATGCATTGAACAGTATACCAGTTTGCGTCATTATAAAAGTAGTCAGCTGTTATTTCAGACTCGTTTTTTACATTTATTCGCTCGGCTTTTAGGTATTCGAGTATATCCTGTTTAATAGCATATGATAATCGATTTTCAAATAAGGAGAGGGCTTCCTCTCCAGAATTGGTTATTTTGTAGTGTATTGTATCACGAATAGTATCTGTTGATATAAATTCGCTGGCAATAAGCTCACTTAAGGTTTCGTGTAGATTAAAAAGGTTTGTATAACCCTTTCCTATGACAAAGTTCGATATCATAGAATTAGTCATAGTATAATTGGTTCTATCTAACATAAAAAGAATAATTAATTTGTAAAGTAGTAAGCCTTCCATATGAATCCTCCTAAGTATATGTAAAATATACGATACACCACTAAAAAAATCAAGAAATTTATAATGTGACAATTTTTTGTTTACCTTTTTTTTCTAATGTGCTAATATATAGACAATCTGAGAGAAAAATCATTATATTATATTACGTCAATAAAGATACCCTATATGTTTTATAAGTAAAAAAGGAGATTATATGGATTTTAAGAAAGCATCTTTAGCTGAACTTAGAGAGTATGCTAAGGAAAAAGGAATTAAGAACATTTCAACATTAAAGAAAAATGAATTAGCTCAGTTGCTTGAAAATGTTGAAAAGATGATGTCAAAAAAGAATAGTGACAAGGCTTCTGAGAAGGTTGATGAAAAGCCAGTCATCAAAGAAGTTGAGCCAAAAACAGAAACAAAAACTGATAGCAAAATGGAAAATAAAACAGAAATCAAGTCAGATGCCAATGTTAATATAAAGTATTTTGATGGTCAGGAATATAATGCGGATCTTGAAAGTGGTCAAGAAGCTAACGGTATTCTTGAGGTTATGTCAGATGGATATGGATTCATAAGAAGTGCCAACTATTTACCAGGAGATAGAGATATATATGTATCTCCAATTCAAATTAGAAAGTTTGGTCTCAAGAAAGGTGACATTATAGGTGGCCCTATAAGACTCAAGACACAGGGAGAGAAGTTTAGTGCGCTGTTATATATTAGACAGGTAAATGGATTTTTACCATCTGAGGCAGCTAAGCGTACTAACTTTGAGGATTTAACTCCGATATTCCCAAATGAGCGAATTAGCTTAGACGAGAATGGAGCTCCAGTTGCTATTCGTATAGTAGATTTACTTTCACCTATAGGTAAAGGCCAGAGAGGTATGATAGTATCACCTCCTAAGGCTGGTAAAACTACATTGTTAAAGGCTATTGCAAAGAGCATTAGTACACATAACAAAGATATGCATATGATAGTTCTTCTTATAGATGAGCGTCCAGAGGAAGTAACAGATATTAGAGAGTCTATAGAAGGAGACAATGTAGAGGTTATTTATTCTACATTTGATGAGCTTCCGGATCACCATAAGAGAGTTTCAGAGATGGTCATCGAAAGAGCAAAAAGACTTGTGGAGCACAAGAAAGATGTAGTGGTTCTTCTTGATAGTATTACAAGACTTGCAAGAGCCTATAACCTTACTGTACCACCAAGTGGTAGAACTCTTTCAGGTGGTCTTGATCCAGCGGCATTACATATGCCAAAGAGATTTTTCGGTGCAGCTAGAAATATGCGAGAGGGTGGAAGTCTTACCATTCTTGCTACAGCACTTGTTGAAACAGGTAGCCGTATGGACGACGTTGTATTTGAGGAGTTCAAGGGTACTGGTAATATGGAACTTGTATTAGATAGAAAGCTTTCTGAGAAGAGAATATTCCCAGCCATTGATATTGCTAAATCTGGTACTAGAAGAGATGATTTGCTTCTCACTCCAGAGGAATATGAAGCAGTCAATGGATTGCATAAAGCTATGTCAGGTTCAAAGGCAGATGAGACTATAGAAGAGGTACTAAAACTGTTTGTTAGAACTAAAAACAACAAAGAATTTGTAGAATATGTAAAAAAATCATTACTACGCAAATAATTTCTCATATTTCTGCAAAAAAGTACTTGAATTTAGTCAAATGCTATGGTAGAATTGTTTTCGTTGTGAGTATGAAGAATCAAGGCGTTTGCCTGTTCTCATAGAGTAATTTTATTTAGTGAGGTGAAAAACATGAGAGAAGGAATACATCCAGATTATTATCAGGCAAAGGTTGTTTGCAACTGTGGTAACGAGTTCGTAACTGGTTCAACTAAGGATGGTATCCACGTTGAAATTTGTTCAAAGTGCCATTCATTCTATACTGGCCAGCAGAAGGCTGCTCAGGCACGTGGTAGAATTGATAAGTTCAACCGTAAGTACGGTGTTTCTCAGGCATAGTTACTGAATAGGACATATAAGGCTTGTTACGCTATCGTAGCAAGCCTATTTTTATATTATTGTAGAAAAGAGAATTAAATTGGGAAGAGTTAGTATAGGTGGTCAGGCTGTTATAGAAGGCATAATGATGAAGAATGTTGACAAATATGCCATTGCTGTTAGAAAGCCTGATAAGGAAATTGAACTTAAGATTGAAAACTACACACCAGTATCTAGTAAGTGTAAGCTGTTTAAATTACCTATAATTAGAGGTGTGTTTAATTTTGTTGAATCTTTACTTATTGGTGTTAAGACTCTCACATACTCTGCGGAGTTTTATGATGAGGAAGAGGATGACAAAACTAAGGGTAAAGATATAGAAAAAAATGAAGAAGAAATTATAGATAATAATTCAGAAGAGGTAGCTAAGAAGAAGGAAACTTCAGATGATTTATTTATGGTGGGAACAGTAATATTTTCAATTGTGCTTGCCGTTGGTTTATTTATGCTATTGCCTGCTTTTTTGGCTTCACTTTTAGATGGTGTAGTTAAAAATCATTTTGCCTTAGGATTAATTGAGGGTGTAATAAGACTTGCTATATTCTTGTTATATGTTGTTCTTATTACTCTAATGGAAGATATTAAGAGAACATTTATGTATCATGGAGCTGAACACAAGACTATTAATTGTCTTGAGGCAGGGGAAGACCTTACGGTTGAGAATATTATGAAGCACAGTAGATTCCATAAGCGTTGTGGTACAAGCTTTCTTTTTATAGTAATGTTTGTAAGTATATTGGTATTTATGTGCATTAGAACAGAGACAGTTTGGCTTAAGCTACTTTATAGAGTGTTACTTGTGCCAGTTATTGCAGGTATATCTTATGAATTTATTAAGTTTGCAGGAAAGTATGATAATGCTGTAGCAAATATATTAAGCAAGCCAGGACTTTGGGTACAAAGACTTACAACTAAGGAGCCAACTGAGGATATGGTAGAGGTTGCAATAAAGGCTGTTGAAGGAGTGCTCGATTGGAGAGAGTATCTAGAAGAGCAAAAAAATGAGAAAAAATAGTAACGTCTAAGCATATGATGATGCTTTGGGAGATAATAATATGACACATGGTGAGCTAATAAAATATGGCCAGGACATATTAAAAAATGCAGGTATTGAAGATTATGAGAATGATACTAGAGTACTTGCTATGTATGCCTTTGATATGAATTATACAGGACTTATGATGGGAATGTTGGATGAAGCTTCGGCTGCTTCTGAGTCTAAGTTTAAAGAGTGTATAAACATAAGAGCTACAAGGGTACCTTGTCAGCATATAACTGGTACTCAAGAATTTATGGGATATGAATTTGATGTGTCACCTGATGTGCTTATTCCAAGACAGGAAACAGAGCTTCTTGTAGAAGATGGACTTGCTTATATGAAGCCTTTTAAGTCTTGCAAGGCATTAGATGTATGCTGTGGAAGTGGTTGTATAGGTATTAGCTTTAGTTTATACAGACAAAAAGCTGGATATGATGATAAGGTGACTCTTCTTGACATATCAAAAGAAGCAGTCCATATGTCAAAAAGAAATATTACAAAGCTCAATGCAAACTGTAATGTTATTTTATCTGATTTGTTTGAGAATATTAATGAAAAATATGATATAATAATGTCTAATCCGCCGTATATTAGAACAGCTGATGTAGAAGAGCTTATGGATGAGGTTAAGCTTCATGAGCCAAGACTTGCTCTTGATGGGTACGAGGATGGATTATATTTTTATGATAAGATTATAAAGGAAGCGAGGGAATACCTAAGTGATGAAGGAAAACTTCTATTTGAAATCGGATATGATCAATTTGAAGATGTACGGAGACTACTTGTAGATGCAGGGTATTCTGATATTACTTTGAAAAAGGATTATGCAGGGCTTGATAGAGTGGTTGGAGCCACTTGGAAAAACAGCTAACAAGCTACTGCAGATATTTGAAATATAAGTTACATTGATATAATCGGGAGGATTTAATATGTTTGATAAGTTAGAGGATTTAGTTGCACGTTTAGATGAGCTTGAGGGTATGCTTTCTGACCCTGATGTTGTTACTAATCAGGAGAGATTTAGAAGTCTTATGAAGGAGCAGGCTGAGCTTTCTCCAATCGTTGAAAAATATAAGGAATACAAGGGTGCTAAGCAGACTATTGAGGATAGCCTTGCTATGCTTGACGAGGAAAGTGATGAGGAGCTTCGTGATTTGATTAAGGAAGAGCTTTCAGATGCTAAAACTCAGGTTGAAGAATGTGAGAATGCATTGAAGATACTTCTTCTCCCTAAGGACCCTAATGATGATAAGAACGTTATCGTGGAGATACGTGCAGGTGCAGGTGGAGATGAGTCAGCACTTTTTGCAGCTGAGATTTACCGTATGTATGTGCATTATTGCGAGGGTAGACGTTGGAAGATAGAAACTATGGAAGTTGAAGAAATTGGTATCGGTGGAATGAAATCCGTATCATTTATGGTTACTGGTAGTGGTGCTTATTCAGTACTTAAGTATGAAAGTGGTGTACATCGTGTACAGCGTGTTCCAGAGACTGAGTCTGGTGGTCGTATCCACACATCAACAATAAGTGTTGCAGTTCTTCCTGAGGCAGAAGAGGTTGATGTGCAGATTGATGATAAGGATATTCGTATTGATGTTATGCGTGCTTCTGGTAACGGTGGTCAGTGTGTCAATACTACAGACTCAGCAGTACGTCTTACTCACTACCCAACAGGTATTGTAGTTTATAGCCAGACTGAGAAGTCACAGCTTCAGAACAAGGCAAAGGCATTTGCCCTTCTTCGTGCTAAGCTCTATGATATCGAGCAGCAAAAAGCTCATGATGCAGAGGCTGAGCTTCGTAAGAGTCAGGTAGGTACAGGAGACCGTTCTGAGAAGATTAGAACATATAACTTCCCACAGGGACGTGTAACAGACCACAGAATAGGTCTTACATTATACAAGCTTGATAAGATTATGGATGGAGATATTCAGGAAATTATAGATGCTTGTATCGCAGCAGACCAAGCTGCGAAGCTTGCTAAGATGAATGAATAGGAAGAGGTATTAATTATGACGATAACTAATGACATAAAATATATAGGTGTAAATGACCACAATATTGACCTTTTTGAGGGTCAGTATATTGTGCCAAATGGTATGGCTTATAATTCATATGCTATTATTGATGAGAAGATTGCTATTATGGATACTGTTGATGGGAATTTTACAGATGAATGGTTAAGTAACCTTAAGGAAGCTTTGGGGACAAGAAAACCAGATTACCTTATTGTTCAGCATATGGAGCCAGATCACTCTGCTAACATTATGAATTTTGTTGTTGAATATCCAGAGGCAAAGATTGTAGCATCTGCCAAGGCTTTTGTTATGATGAAGAATTTCTTTGGAACAGATTTTAGTGATAAGCAAATTGTTGTTGGTGAGGGGGATACACTTTCCCTTGGTAAGCATAACTTAACTTTTGTTACAGCTCCTATGGTACATTGGCCAGAGGTTATTGTCACATATGATAGTACTGATAAGGTTCTTTTCTCCGCTGATGGATTTGGCAAGTTTGGAGCACTTGATGTTGAGGAGGATTGGGCATGTGAGGCAAGACGATATTACATTGGAATTGTTGGAAAATATGGCATGCCAGTACAGACTCTTTTGAAGAAGGCTACTAACTTAGATATCGATACAATTTGTCCACTTCATGGTCCTATTTTAAATGATAATCTTGAATATTATATTAATTTATACAATATATGGTCAAGTTACCAGCCAGAAGAGGAGGGCGTTATGATTGCATATACTTCTGTATATGGCAATACCAAAAAGGCTGTTGAAGAATTAGCTAAGAAGTTAGAAGCTAATGGTTGCCCTAAGGTGGTTGTAAATGACCTTGCTAGATGCGATATGGCTGAAGCTGTTGAGGATGCTTTCCGTTACAGTAAGTTGGTGCTTGCAACCACTACATACAACGGAGATATATTCCCATTTATGAGAGAGTTTATCAATCACTTAACTGAACGTAATTATAGCAATCGTACAGTTGGATTTATAGAGAATGGTAGCTGGGCACCTACAGCAACTAAGGTGATGATGGGAATGCTTGAAAAGAGCAAGAATTTAACTTACATGACAACTAATGTAAAGCTTATGTCAGCGTTGAGTGAAGATAGTTTGAAGCAAATTGAAGAACTTTCTAAGGAATTGTGCTAGAATATTTATAAAAAAGATGCCTTTTATAAGGCATTTTTTTTGTTGTCTATGGTGGATTTATGTAATATAATTTAAGCAAATTTAACTTATTTTAGTGAGGAGAAAAATGAAATATCTAAGTGGTTTAATTAGTAAAATATCAGTGGTATTGATTCTTGTTCTTACAGTAATAGTATTAAGACCTCCCAAAGAAACAGAGAGTCTTGATATGGGACCTAAACCTAGTCTCACTATATATTTGAAAGGAACTGATGGGCTAAAAGTATATGGAACATTTATGATTTCGGATAAATATTATGATGATTTAGATAAGCCACATAATATATCCGAAGAAATTGTTACTAAGTTTCTTTCGTTTGAAAAATCAGATGGTATGAGAGTGGATATAGAATATATTCAAAACTGTACAGTAAGTGGTAAAGTATATGAAGGATATATGCCTCCTGATGAATTTAAGGTGCTTTTATATTTCCCTGAGATAGATGTGTTTGTTGTTACAGATGAAATCTACGATTGTTATGCTTTTGACAGTTATTATACATTAGATCTAACTAATTGTGATTTGAAAAATCAAAGTAACACAATTATTGAAATTGATAAAGGGATGAAATATAGTGAGGTGAAATGGCGAACTATAGGTTTAATATCATTAATATTTAGATTGACATTGACTGTGGGTATAGAGGTTCTTATTGGATATGCTTTGTTTAAGTTTCGCCACAAGAAGAGTATTAAAACAATAATTAAAATAAATATTATTACACAGTTAATTCTCAATTTAGGGGTTGATATTTTTAATCTAGGTGGATTACCAGGATTGATGACGATATATTTTTATGAATTTTTAGTTTTAATCATAGAAGGTATAACATATAACATTCACTTAAATAATGAATGTAGAGGATGTGGTACTATTGTAGGCTATACTATTTTTGCTAATTTTATTTCATTTATTTTAGGTGATGTATTAGCAAGATATTTGCCACAGATGTTCTGAGTTATTTATAACCTTTTATATAAAATTATACGCCATATGGAGTAAATATATATTCACTTGGAAGTATTGAGTTTTTATAATATAATATACTATATATGGTGTATCTATAAGGTTTATTAGGTATATATATAATGACACTTTTGGGGAAGGTAAGTGTTGTTATAGAAATGGGGTTTTATTATGAAGGATATTAATTCACAATTAAATAATCTTATTCCTATAGCATTTCAGACAATGTTAGACAATACTGAAGATATGGTTTTTGTCAAGGATGTTAATTCTGTTTATATTACGGCATCGGAACCTTTTGTGAAGATGGTTGGTAAGAAAAAGGTATCTGATATTGTTAACAAAACAGATTTCGACATATTTGAAGATAAAGAATTGGCAAAAAGATATGTTGATGACGATAAGAAGCTACTAGGAAAAGGTAAGGATTTAGTCAATTTTATCGAACCTATTACAGAATTGCATGGGCATGCTAGATATGGTGCTACATCAAAGTTCATACTAAAGGACGAAGATGGTAATCAGATTGGTATTCTTGGTATAACTAGGGATATAACAAGAGATTATATTGCCCGCCAGCATTATCAGCAAGAGCTTGCTTATCTGTTTGAGTTGCCAGTCGATACCTATGCAGTAACATATATTGATGTTGATGATTGGCGAGTAATCAGTCAGCGTAAACAAGCGATAGGGGATGCCAAGTATCAAAATGTCAATACAGTAGAAGAGTTGTGTGATTTTGCAGTAGAATCTATTGTTGATAAAGAATCAAAAGCAGCTGAGTTTTATAAAACTTTTTCACAAGAGATGCTGCATGAGATATTTGAGAGTGGTAGAAGTATAGTTTCATTTGAGTATCAAAGAATATTGTCTAATGGTGATATTAGATGGGTTAAGAATGAAATTAGATTTATGACTGAAGTAGATAGTGGGCATTTATGTGTTATGTTGTCTGCAAAGGATATTAGTGAGATTAAGTCAGAGGAACAGCAGTTAGTACTTGCGGCAAAGATGGATCAGATGACAATGCTTTACAACAGAGAGACAACTATGGATTACATCAGACAGATTTTACAGGATGAACCAGATGGAATACATGCCTTATTCATGATAGATGTAGATAACTTTAAGGGCCATACTGATACACGTGGACACCAGGTGGGCGATGAGTTCTTAGTTGAACTTGCAGCTGATATTAAGAGAAATTTCCGTGACAGCGATGTGGTTGGCAGAATAGGTGGAGACGAGTTCTTTGCACTTATGAAGAATGTACCAGATATATCTGTTGTTATCAGAAAAGCGGGGGATTTGTTAAGCACAGCACAAAATGTCTGTGGAAAGTTCCCAGATGTAGGTGTTTCGGCAAGTGTGGGTATTAGCTTATATCCTCAAAATGGTACAACTATGGAAGAACTTTACGCAGAGGCTGATGCGGCATTATATGAAGCTAAGAGAAAAGGAAAGAATCAATATATATTTGCGTAGGATAAAATCCGCTACTCGTGTAGCGGATTTTTTTATGTGCTAATTATTATATTTGATTCGTTATATATATGAGTACTCAAAAAGTATATGATATAGCTTAAATGAAACAATAATAGCTACAAAGGAAGTGATTAAGAGTGACTAAGGAAAAAATAATATCCATATACAACAGACATTATAATTCGGTATATAGATTAGCATTAAGCTATACTCATTCTATTTCTGATGCAGAAGATATTGTTCAGGTAGTATTTCTTAAGCTTATGGAGAAAAGTCCAAGGCTTCAAGCGGATAAGGAACGATCATATCTTGCCACGGTTACTGCAAATGCTTGTAAAGATTTACTGAAATCAAATTGGAAAAGAAAAATGGATAATTTAGATAATGTTCCAGAAAGTCAGCTTGGATATATGACGGAAGATGAATCTGAATTATTTTATGCAGTAATGAATTTACCTGTAAAATATCGTGTTGTGATACATCTTCATTTTTATGAAGGGTATACCTTTAAGGAAATAGCAAAAATTTTAAAAATATCAACATCAGCAGTTTCTATGAGGATACATCGTTCAAAGGAATTGCTAAGAACGGTGATAGAAAAGGAGGAATAATTATGAAGGAATTGTATAAATCAGCAGTTGATAAAATTAAACTTTCTAATGAAAGAAAAGAGCATATATTAAATGAAATCATTCCATTGGCGGAGACTAATAGAGGTAGTCATTGTAGAAAAACATTTGTGGGTGTTACTGTTGCAGCTGCATTTATGATAGCTTTATTTGTTGTACCATATACAAGAGCTGGAATAGTAAAGGCGTCAGAATATATACTAAGAATATTTAAGTTGTCTGATGGAAAAGAAGTGGTTATTGAAGAAAATAGTGATAGTATCAGCGTAACATTTGATTCAGAATCACTTGCATTTGATAGATATGTGGAAGTAGTTGATGAGAGAGTATATTTCAAGTTTGAAACACAAAGGATAGATATTACTGATAAATGTTCTAGGACATCATATTACAGATATGATTATGAGGATGAGTATGGTGTGACACACATAATATTTGTTGGTGGTTCTGTAGATAATCTTGGTTGGGCAGAGTTTATATTCGATGCGGATGGGACATATATCACTAATTTAATGCATATTCCAAGTGACAGCCCTTGGTTGTTAGATGCTGAAATAAGTATCGGAGTGCCTACAGGAACTTATGATATTGATAATACTATGGATAGCGGCTTAGATGAATATAGTTATGTCATACCATAATTAAAGCCATAAGTTGACAAATGAGTATACCAAGGATTAATATATATA
>JAGAKD010000256.1 GCA_017625815.1 Lachnospiraceae bacterium
CGCCATTTCCCTTGTCTTGCTCAAACATCTAAAACAGCGGGGCGTTATCGCAAGTATATCTCTAATGATATTTCAGTAAAATCTCTTAAAAATCGACTAAAAAACTTCCTTATATGATTTTACATCCCATTCAGCATCGAGTTTGTACCTAGCGGTGTTAATCAAACATCGAAAGTGCAAGGCAATAGATATTACAAAAATCGATTAATGCCACAGCTAAATCCCCCCATAGACCTCAGTATAGTGGGTGTGGGTGGGCGTTATTTTTAGAGCATGTATTCTATCATCTTTAATACAGCCTGTCCAAATTCGGCGGAGAGCTCCTTAGCATTCTCGATGCTTGTTCCTACAACGCCGTAGTAGAACTTAATCTTTGGCTCTGTTCCTGAAGGTCTTACACATAACCAAGCATCTCCCTCAAGGTCATAGTAAACTACGTTAGACTTTGGAAGCCCTGTTGGAAGAACTGCCTTAGTAATCATATTTGTTGATGTGTCATTGTCGTAGTTACGAGCCCAGAGAACCTTACGTCCAGCAATCTCCTTTGGAGTATTTGTCTTAAGCTGAGTCATAATACTCTGAATCTTCTCAAGACCTTCAATACCTGCAAGTGTAAGTGTCTGTATATCATCGATATGGTAACCATATCTGTCGTACATCTGAATCATTGCATCCCACAATGTCATATCAAGTGACTTGTAGTATGCTGCCGCCTCACAAAGAGCCATAGTAGCAACGATAGCATCCTTATCTCTTGCGTGAGTACCGATAAGACAGCCATAGCTCTCCTCAAATCCGAAGAGGTATTTACCCTGTCCCTTTGTCTCAAATCCAAGTATCTGCTGACCGATAAACTTGAATCCAGTGAGAACCTCTATAACCTTAACGCCATAGTACTTACCAATAGAATCTGCTAAGTTGGTAGTTACTATAGTCTTGATAAGTGCTCCATCCTCAGGAAGACCCTTTGTAGCCTTCATCTGTCCAATCTCATAATCAGCAAGCAAGCTTCCTGACATATTACCAGTGAGACAGTGATACTCACCAGCCTTATCCTTAACATATACACCAAGTCTATCTGCATCAGGGTCAGTTGCAAGAACTAAGTCTGCATCCTTTTCCCTACCAAGCTTTAACGCAAGCTCAAATGCTTCTGCTGCCTCTGGGTTAGGATAGCTAACTGTTGGGAATTCTCCGTCTGGCATCTCCTGCTCAGGTACAACATAAACATTCTCAAATCCAAGCTCTCTAAGAATTCTTCTTGCTGGAACATTTCCAGTTCCATGAAGTGGTGTATAAACAATCTTTAAATCCTTACCATACTTATCGATACAATCCTGATGAATAACAAGCTTCTTAAGCTCTGCCATGTATGCATCATCAAGCTCCTTGCCAATAACCTCATAGAGACCCTCGTGAATAGCCTCCTGCTTTGGCATTGTCTTAGCATCCTGTACAGTAATTGACTTAACTTCCTTCATAATACCAGCATCGTGAGGTGGTGTAATCTGTGCACCGTCCTCCCAATACACCTTATAACCATTGTACTCTGGTGGATTGTGGCTGGCTGTAATATTGATACCTGCAATACATTCAAGATATCTAACTGCAAATGAAAGCTCTGGAGTTGGTCTGAGTGACTCAAACACATAAGCCTTAATACCATTAGCAGCAAGAAAAAGTGCTGCAACATCTGCAAACTCTGGTGAACATCTTCTTGAATCGTAAGCTATAACAACACC
>JAGAKD010000257.1 GCA_017625815.1 Lachnospiraceae bacterium
TCTTTGATTTCCTTTGTATCAATGTACTGACCGTCTCTAAGAATTGTTATTCTATCGCAAAGTGCAAATATCTCTTCCATACGATGTGAGATATATACGATAGATACTCCCTTTTCTCTAAGCTGATTGATAACCTTGAAAAGTCCCTCTGTCTCACTCTCTGTAAGAGCTGCTGTTGGCTCATCCATGATGATAACCTTAGCATCTACCATAAGGGCCTTACAGATTTCTATCATCTGCTGCTGTCCTACAGATAAGTCTGACATTACCGCATCTACCGGTATGCTAACACCAACCTTATCCATAACCTCTTTTGCTTTTTCTCTCATGGCTTTTTTATCACATACACCGAACTTCTTTGTGATTTCCTTGCCCATGAACATATTCTCTTCAACAGTTAAGTCAAAGAGTGCATTTATCTCCTGATAGATAAATACAATACCTGCTTTTTCAGCTTCCTGCGGAGACTTATATGTAACCTCTTCTCCGTCAACAATAACTGTACCCGCGTCCCTAGTATAAACACCTGTTAGAATCTTCATCAAGGTTGATTTTCCTGCACCATTTTCGCCCATAAGTGCATGAACCTCACCATCCCTTAAAAGAAATCCTGCATCCTTTAATACCTGATTACTTCCGAAGGATTTGTTGATGCCCTTCATTTCAATATTCATATTGGACCGTCCCCCTTTCCTTTACGCAAATATGCAACCAGACTGCAAAATAATATTTGCATATGGTGTAGTCTCACCTGTTCTAATAACAGCTTTGCAATCCTTAGTCTGCTTCTTAAGCTCTACGTGAGTAACATATTCCACTTCTATGTCTTCGCCTTTGAATAACTCTTCAATCTCAGCAAGCACCTTTGGATTGGCTGTCTTAATCTCTTCTGCTAACACAATTTTTTCAATCTTCATATCCTGCTTAACTACCTTCAAGGTGTCCATAAATGTTGGAACACCAAATGTGAGGGCTAAATCAATTCTCTCTACCTCATCCGGAATAGGTAATCCGCAGTCTCCAATAGCAATACAATCTGTGTGTCCCATATAAGAAAGCACTCTAGAAATATCGCTATTAAGAATTCCTTGTCTTTTCATGTAACTCCTCCTTTTTGTTATTAGTTGTCTCTCTTACTACTAATTGTCCTTTAAAAATATATTCCTGCTTGTCTGCATTACATTCACCTTTGTTGATAATAAGTTCTGCAGCTTTTTTACCAATCTCGTCAATGGGTTGAGCAATAGTTGTAAGCTCTGGTGTCAAAAGCCTTGCTAACTGTACATCATCAAAACCTATAAGTTGAACCTGTTCAGGAACCTTGATACCTCTCTTGTGCAGAACCTTGTATACTGATATAGCAACCATATCGTTACAAGCTATGATTCCGTCAACTTCTGGGTACTTTTCAAGAAGCTCCTCTGTAACGGCAAGACCAACTTCAAAATCATAATCACAGTCCATACACTGTTCCTTAATGTGTAACTCCTTGCACACATCACTGTAACCCTCGTATCTGGCCTTGGCACTAGATACATCCTGTGGACCATTGATACATACAATGTTCTTGCAACCGCACTCTATAAGATGTCTCGCTGCAATTTTTCCACCTTCATAATGATCGCAATGAACATAATCACATTTCATCAACTTCTTCATACGTCTGTCTGTTATGACTATTGGTATGTTACAAGCATCAATATAATCCCTAATCTCCTCATTGCTTGTAGTTATAATAATTCCGTCCGCATTCATTGAAGTAAGCATCTGTATCATAGTTTTTTCTTTTTCTACCATATTACCTGTATTGCATAGTAGAATTCTGTAACCATGCTCATCTGCTGTTCTCTCGATTACACTTGCAAGCTGTGTAAAGAATGGATTATCTATGCTTGGTACTATAAGACCTATAGTCTTTGCAGATTTTTTGAAAAGAGACCTTGCAACTTCATTTGGAACAAATCCTGTCTCTGAAATTGCTTTAAGAACTCGTTCTCTCTTATCTGCGTCAACCTTGGCTGTTCCATTCATAACCCTGGAAACTGTAGCTGGTGAAACATTAGCCAATTTCGCAACTTCCCTTATACTTGCCAAAATACCACGCCCCAATCCGCACACAATGTGCAAAATACCTTTTGAAACCCGTTTCAAGATAGTTTTATTATAACATTTCACCACTAAAAGTCAACATATTTTGTAGAAAAAGGGAAAATAAATGACAAAAAAGTCAAAACGCAAATTAATCGTCCGTACTTTTTGTACATTTTTTACAAACAATTGTAAAAATGTGCAACATTATGTTTACTCAATATGTATATATTGCTATAAATATTTAATTTCACAAAAAAAAGGTGGTAACCAAAATTCTCTGGTCTACCACCTGTTTTTGATAAATTGTATATTATATATCCTGTAAAAGCTTCTCCACACTAGCAAGTTTTACACAAAGCACAAATACCTTAGCCGCTGCTTCCATTTCCTCTGGAGTTGGGAAAGAAGGTGCAATACGGATATTAGAATCCTCTGGGTCTTTGCCATAAGGGAAGGTTGCTCCTGCACCAGTAAGTACAACGCCTAAAGCTTTACATTTAGCTACTATATTCTTAGCACAACCTGGAAGGGCATCGAATGATATAAAATATCCTCCTCTAGGCTTAATCCATGTTCCAATCTCAAGACCTGCAAGTTCTGCTTCTAATGTGTTAAGTACCGCCTCAAACTTTGGTCTAAGAAGTTCGGCGTGTAACTTCATATGTGCCTTAAGTCCATCTATATTCTTAAAGAATCTTGAATGTCTCAACTGATTAATCTTGTCATGTCCTATAGTCTGTATAGTCATCTGTGCTTCAATAAAATCTATGTTAGCCTTTGATGATGCAACCGCAGACACACCAGAGCCAGGGAAACTAATCTTAGAAGTTGATGAGAATATATAAACCATATCTGGATTACCAGCTTTTTCGCACTCATCAAGAATGTTCAATATCTCATCCTGCACATCATCATATAAATGATGAATACAATATGCATTATCCCAATATATTCTAAAATCTGATGCTGCAGGCTTAAGGTTAGCAAAACGCTTTATAACCTCATCTGAATATGAAATACCTGTTGGATTAGAATATTTTGGTACGCACCAAATACCCTTTACAGCATCATCATTATTAACATACTGCTCTACCAAATCCATATCTGGACCATCGCTACCAAGCGGTATGTTAATCATTTCTATACCGAAAAATTCTGTAATTGAAAAATGTCTATCATATCCTGGCACTGGGCACAAGAACTTAACCTTATCTAACTTGCACCATGGTGTTGAACCATTTACGCCCTTAGTCATAGAGCGTGAAACTGTATCATACATAATGTTAAGGCTTGAGTTACCACAGACAACCACATTGTCCTTCTTAACACCCATCATATCAGCCATAAGCTTTCTGCACTCACCGATACCATCTAAATCACCATAGTTACGTGTATCATTGCCAAGAACTGTTCTCATATCTGAAGAACTATTCACTACATCTAACATAGGCATAGCAAGGTCAAGCTGAGAAAATCCAGGCTTACCTCTCGCCATATTCAAGTTGTGTCCCTTTGACTCTTCTACCTTATACTCTTCTTCCAATGCGGCCTTTAATGTAAGCAATTCATCTTTGTTCATATCTTTGTATGCTTTCATTTGGTTACCTCCGTTTTAAGTCATTCCCTAGTTCATTTTCAACATATGGACTAGTATATCAAAAAATGCTGTATTATGCTACTAAAATATTTTTTATATTACACATAAACCTAATGTTTTATCATTGTAATACACCCACAAATCATATATAATATTTCTATAGTTGCGTATGGGGATACTAACACAAGGGGGAACATATGGGTTTACTAAATATTTTTGAGGTCACACCTGGAATGGAGCTTGAACAAGCTATCATTTCACCAGAAAATGGTCAGTGTCTTCTCAAATCAGGTTCTATACTGAGCATTCGAAACATCGAAAAGCTCAAAGAGCTTGATATCAATGAAGTAGCCATCAAAGACCGTAACACTATCTTTATATCACCTAATGACAAGATGCAAAAAATGCTCATCTCGGATTTTATTCACAGCTTACGTTCTACATCTCCAAAAAATCCAGAAGCAAACAAAAACGATTACGTGGTAAAAGTAGCCAGCCATCTAGAAAAGCTAATCATCAAAATTGCCAAAAGCGAAGATGTATTAGATTTTCTTGTACAACTACGTATTATTAACAAAGAGAAATTATACGACCCAGCTATTTATACTGCAGTTTTAAGTGGCTTAGTTGCGGGCTGCATGACATTGAGTAACGAAGAAATAACTGCTGCCGTTATAGGTGGACTATTACACGATATTGGTCTTGCTGAGATGCCCACTCTTGTTCCATTAGAAGAGCTATCTCCACAGCAAGAAAAGCTTTGGCTTGAGCACCCTACCTATGGATATTATTTTGCCGTTCAGAAAAACATCCCAAAGGTTATTGCAAATGGCATTCAATATCATCACGAACGTTGGGATGGCTCAGGATATCCAAAGGGGCTATCAGGAGAAGCTATTCCTATTGTGGCAAGAATTATTAATGTATGTGCCCATTATGCTCAGCTTCTGATAGATAAAAAACCACCTTATATGGCTGTAGAAGAGCTCTACGGCACT
This sequence comes from Lachnospiraceae bacterium, assembly GCA_017625815.1. Taxonomy (GTDB): domain Bacteria; phylum Bacillota; class Clostridia; order Lachnospirales; family Lachnospiraceae; genus Coprococcus_C. The sequence goes on from JAGAKD010000257.1 coordinate 4,687, forward strand.
AGTGGTATATACTTTGACCCTGATGTGGTACAGGCATTTGTCAACAACATACCTATATATCCTCTTGGAGAAATGGTTCGTCTATCCACCAAGGAGGTTGGTATCGTATCCAACATACGAAAGAACAAAGGTCCTAGACCTATTATTAAGATATACTATAACAGAGTGAATCGACCTATTAGTGAAGATAAAATTATCGACCTGGGGGTTGAGAGAACTATATTCATAGAAGAGATATTGTAAAAAAATACTATGATTTTCACACAAAGGTGAAAATCATCGTATTTTTTTACTTAACATATTCTACACTTGAAGTATAGTCACTCTCTGTTCCGTCCTTATAGACGACTTTTAGCATTAGGCTTTGACCTGGTTCAAGTTGGTATGATGTGTCTATTACTTTGATATTGATTCCGTAATATCCTTCTGAGGCTTCATCATACCACTGAACATCAATAACATATGACTTTGCTTCTGGGATAGCATTCCAAGTCACCAGTCCATTTTCATCTACCTTTATGTCGAGCTTAGAATAAACATCATCCACCACTATAGATGTATCACTGGTTGTTACTGGTTTGTTCTTGTTTTGATTTATCCTTCCTAGAGGGAAACTAAGTATAAGCAAAACTACTGTTGCTGTTAATAATCCCACTACTAAATTACGCTGTCTTCTGTCCATATATTTCCGTCCTTTTAATCTCTATACTTATAGTGGTTATACTACAAACTTATCTAACATATCACCAAGCTCGCCAACTATTTCTTCATTAATCTCTCCGTTGGCACTCATAGCCTGCATCTTAGCATATATCTGGTCTGAAACCTCTGCCACACTTGCTATAGTCTCTGTCTCTTTTTCCACTACCTCCATAATATGACTGATATGACCCTCTATGGTTTCCATATTGCTTGAAAGCTCCTCAGCCAACTGACAGAACTGGTTAAACTGAGCCATAAACTCTCTGGAATCATCATAGTATGACTGTCCAACACCAACCATCTTATCATAATCCTGACTAATAACTTCTCCAACAAACTCTACAAGATTCTTTGAAATGCTAACCAAATCATTTACAGTATCCACAGTAAACTGGTTAATGCTTTCAATCTCCATAGCAGTCTGAGCTGTAGCATCGGCAAGCTTTCCAACCTCATCAGCAACAACCGCAAAGCCCTTACCTTCTTCTCCAGCACGTGCAGCTTCAATACTAGCATTAAGAGAAAGCAACTGAGTCTGCTCTGATATAGATATAATGTCATTGGTAAGCTCTATAATCTTCTGTATCTTCTCTGATGCTTCTATCTTATCTGAAAGAGAGTCTGTAATCTCTGCAATCATCTGATCCATCTGATTCTTTGAATCCTGACAAGATTCCTTTGCTTCCTCTGCAGTTTCACTTACTGAACCAGCATACTCTGCTCCACCTCTTGTCTTCTCATATAAATCAGCTGACATAGTCTTGATTGCCATGGCTGCATCTTCTATCTCAGTCACTGACTCACTTGTATCCTGCATAGTCTGTGTCAAATCGTTTAACGCTCCGGCTATCTGATTAAGCTCCTCTGTAGCATCCTGAAGCTCCTGATTGGTCTGAGCTGTAGCTTGCTCAAGCTTGTCGCCGCTATCCTTAACCGCTAACATCATAGTTCTAATCTTAACCATAAATGAGTTAAAGCTATCAGCCACATTGCCAATCTCATCTCCACTCTTCATCTGTATCTCTGTAGTTAAATCACCATCATTACCAGCAAGCTCTTCCATCTTACGGTTAATAGTCATAACATTACGAGCCATAACTCTACCCATAATCATAGATATTACAAATGCAATTGCCACACAAATTAACTCTACAATAATAAGTGTCTTTGTCATATCTGCCACTTTTTCATCAATACTATCAACAGAGCAGTCAACACCAACTATAGCAACTACATTTCCATCAGCATCTACGATAGGAGCGAATGCACTATAAAAGCTACCCCATTCATCAGTAGTAACCTCATCATCCATAGATGCTTCACCATCTAAAGCCATCTCTATCTTGTCATAGGTCTCATATTCTTCACCTATAGCAGCACCTTCTTCTGTATCAGCGTCAACAACAAACTGAACTGTATCATCAACACGACGCATAGTATATATGTACTCTATATCTTCACTTACCAGAAATCCCTGAAGCTGTTCCAGCACAACAATATGGTCCTCTGTACCCTCATCTCCAGCCTCTATTCCTGCAATCTGCTCAGCATTAATAGTGTTAGCAGCAGACTCAGCCATAGCCATAGTCTTATCGCGGCTGGCATTAAGTAGATAATCCTTCATATAATTGATACTTATAATTCCTATAAGCAAGCTTGCTACAATAGCAATAACCATAGTTGTAAGTGTTATTTTGATACTTAATTTTATACCCCTGACTTTCTTTCCCATACGTTTCTCCTTATAATATAATTTATTAACTAAAAGTGAATAGTTGTAATAATTTCAAGATTTATGTGACTATAGTAAACTATCACACAATACTATTTTATTATACTATGGATTCTATTACAAGAAGAAAAACTAAAATAAACAGTATAAAA
>JAGAKD010000258.1 GCA_017625815.1 Lachnospiraceae bacterium
CATAATAAGTGCATACATATCTTCTCTTTCATATATGTAATTTGTATCTATATTAAAAGTTTGTCCTTTTAAATATGCCGCATTTGCATAGGCAAGAGCTTCTTCATAATCCCAAAAACTATAATCTTCTTCCTTAAGAAGATATATACATTTGTGTGTGTTATACGTACTATCTGGTATACCATAACCAAGCTTTTCAAACCCTTCCCTAAGTTCATCGAAGCTATATTCTATACCAAAGATTTCTGATTCATCACCATAACCAGGTTCAAAAAATGAAATCACATCTGTACTGACACTTTTGGATATTGCAACATATTCTTTTTCATCATCTGACTTATAGCTTTCTATTACATCATTATCTTCTGCTACACAATCTTTAGGCACCCCTATAGTTAAGTATTCCGATTCTACTATAACCAAGCTATCATCCTCTACATCATAGGCTTCAAACATTTTGCCCTCGGGACCTAATGTTTCTATATTATCTTTAATAGCATTATAAAGTTTAATTCTTTTAGGCAACACTATTGCTCCTAATACCACAAGTACAGCTACAATTCCAACTACAACCCATAACCTTTTTTTCCTCATAGCATATTCCCTCCTATTATTGTATATATTACATAAAAATACTTATATAATAAATACAATAATTAATACATTACATCTTGTATTCTATCATTTTATGTACGTTAGACGAAATCCTAACATGCCTTCTGGAAATATTTCATTATTTTACACCATTGTTTATTGCATTTTATCATACACTATTTGAGGCAAGGCACTCAACATAAAACTATATTGGACAATTTAAATTATTAACACTTCAATGCAAAAGTAGAGAAGTTTGCACTCTTCTCTACTTTTATGCTTAATCTATTTTTTTTAAAACCAGTGACATTCCACCTTCTGTAAGTGTAATTGTTTCATCTTTAGGGTCATACTTTCCATATAAGTATTCACCTCCTGATTGCATAGAGATATCATTACCATCAATTTTAAAGTATGCACTGAAACTTTCTTTTACATATGTATAATCATATTCAAATTTACAATTTGTTCCCTTTACTTCCAATCTGGCATATATATCCATTCCTGAGTTTTGTTCTAATTCTTCCACAGTAAAGTAAACTCCATAGTTAATAGCACCAATCAACTCATAGGTTCCATCAAATTTATGACGACCATTATATTTGAATATAGTTAATCCTATAAAAATTATTATGCCTGCTACTATTAAAATAATTTTTCTAGTATCCTGATCACTCTTTTTACTTTTAACATTAATATTTGTAATCTGATACGGTGTATCTAAATTATCCTGATTAAATAGTATATCACTTGGATTGGAATACGTATTCTTATCATCATAATCATTGGTGTAATCTGTCTCATTTTTCTTTAGTTCCATAATATGGCCCTCCTAAAATCCCTTATTTTATTATAATCTTTACAAAAGAATTATTCAATAACAACACATACTGTTTTACATAGAAACAAAATAGCAAATCTAGTAATCAAAAGTGAGGATTCTATTTATAAAATAAAAGCATTTTAGGGTAGGTAATTCAACTTTACTGAACATCTACAAATCATCTTGAATTAACATCATCATATAAATATATGCTCTCTAGTACATCATCCTCAAAAGTCATCTTAAGCACACGTGTACCATCTTCATTCTCATATCTAACATCAAAACGATCACCACTTCCACCGTCATAAAGATCTTTATCAACCTCAAAACCCATCAATGCTACTACTTCATCATAGTTCATGCCAATTTTGACTCCATTGCAAAGAACAAACCCATCTTGCGGCTCTGTATTTGTAGCAAAAACCGACAGACATTCCACATAATAATCCGATGTTCCAGGATTATCTGATGTACCCTCCTTAAAGTTTGCTGAAAACCAATTATCACTATTGTTCTTATGGTACATGGTATGAAATCTTGATACAAACTCTTCTGGATTATCATAATCAACTTCTTTATCCTCTTCAATAACATATCCGTCAGCTGTAAGCTCAGAATATGTTACCGGCCAAGTATATACTTTGTTATTAATGGCAAACTGGAAGCTTGACCAGTCATCTGTGGTAAACTCTCCATTTTGAGATTTTCCTTCAGATTTTTGTCCAATCAGCATATACACACCTAAGACCATCACCGCAAATACCAATGTGCTAACTAATATAATTTTCCATTTTTTATTTTTCATAATAACCTCCAATAATCTTTCTATATTCAATATACGATTGAAATATCAAATTTTATGGAAAAATATGTTAATTTGAATATACCAAAAGGTTTTATAACCTCATCTTCATAGATTGTGTAAATTAATTATATGCTCTATATTATACGTGGTCAACAACTTGTCTGTACGAAAAATGATATGATATAAGAGAAAAAACTAGGAAAATAGCGATTTGCAACCGCCAGTTGACATTTTTCCAAGCGCACTTGGTAGTTGTCAACTGCTTTTTTTGCTATGATTTACCCAAGTTAGATAGAGCCGGCAACACTATTTGACAGGATTTGTTTAAAAGGTTGAACAAAAAATTCATAGGTAGTAAAATAGCATATGGAGGATGAAAAATATGATTTTAGCAGACAAAATTATGAATTTAAGAAAACAACAAGGCATGTCTCAGGAGGAGCTTGCTCATCAGTTGGGCATAAGCAGACAGTCAGTGTCAAAATGGGAGTCAGGAGCATCCATTCCAGATTTAGACAAGATACTTAAACTTAGCGATTTGTTCGGAGTGACCACCGATTACTTATTAAAGGATGAACTAGAAGAGGTATCATTCTTAGAACCAGGTACTACAACAGACGATAATATTGATTCAGAAATTGTAAAAAATGTAAGTATAGAAGAGGCAAATGCCTTTATGGATTTATACGAAAGAGCTTCTAAGAAGATTGGTATCGGAGTGGTTCTTTGTATACTCTCTCCTGTCTTACTTATTTTGGCAGGAGGCCTTTGTGAGCTTGGTGGTATGGAAGATACTGCGTCGGAAGACCTTCTATGCGGTATAGGTGTTGCAATTCTTCTTTCTATAATTGCAGTTGCAGTAAGTTTTTTTATAAGATATGGTATGCAGCTTGATAAGTACGAATATATTGAAAAAGAAAAAATATCATTGCAGTACGGTGTACAGGGAATTGTTGAAAAGAAGAAGGATGAATATGAGGAAACCTTTAGAGATACTATAGTGAGAAGCACACTTATGTGTATATTCGGTGTTATACCGCTTATAATAGGTGG
>JAGAKD010000259.1 GCA_017625815.1 Lachnospiraceae bacterium
CGCACACCTTAGCCCTAGTCACTGCATTTTCAAAATGCTCCTCTATCTCACACATAACCTTCTCGCGGATAAAGCCATGGTTCTTTGCCTTAACAAAACAACCTATACCAACGCGAGTTTCTATAAAGCCATCACGCTCTAATTCCTCATAGGCACGTTTAGTAGTTATGAGACTGATACGAAGCTCCTTGGCAAGAAAACGCATGGAAGGAAGCATCTCTCCTTCGCTAAGAGCGCCGGATACAATCATATCCTTAATCTGCTGCTCAATCTGTTCATAAATGGGAACACTACTTGTGTTACTAATTATAATGTTCATAGGTATACCTTTCTTATTTTTAAACTCTCGAGTGTGTATAGTGTATATATACACCTAAATACACCTCTTGTCAACACTATTTTGTTGTTTTTTGGTATTATTTATAAATTCCTGTGAAATATAGCTTAGATACTTTACATAATCAAAAGATAATGCTAATAATGGCCATTAGTGTATCAATCGTAATCATAAACATTTCCTCCGTATGATAAATTTCCACCTAAGCAGATTTCTATGTAAACAGAGGTCACAGTCCCCTAGTAAGAGGACTAACCGCCTACCGTTATGGTAGCACCCTTATACATTACAGCAAACATTTATTCTTGACGGAATGATTTTATTCCAATCATAAAAAAGCCCTGTCGTTTATCTTCTACGACAGGGCTAACTTTATCTCTACGCCATCATTACAGTTGCAATTATTAGCACTATACCAAGCACTACTTCTACAACACCCATGATTCTTGCTTTCTTCAAGCTATCAGGGTTCTCACGTTCTTCCCTCTTGGTAACAAGCTTAGGACAAATCACACCAACCAAACCCCAAACAACAAGTATGGCTTCAACTACTATTTCTAACTTATCAATTATATCCATCTATTCTTTCCTCCAAAATTTTTTATCAAAATTTTTATCATTTACTCTTCTAGATTATTTTTCTTACTCAGTTTCACTAGTATTACTGCACATATAGCTCCAACTATCACTGCTGGAATTAGGCTAACAAACTGTATTGCTACATAATTCTTCTCATACATTGCCTCATTGATTACAAGATAACCCATAAGAACGCTTGGAAGTGTGTTAGTAAGAGCATGAACTATAGTTGCTGGGTATACAGAGTTAGTAAGCTTTGTAAGTAACACAAGCGTACTGCCAAGGAATATATTAGAAAGGCTAAGGCATACAAATCCCACAACACCAGCCTTTAAATCCATCTGCATAAACATCACCACATGCCACAAGCCACGAATAAGTCCTGTAGCTATGAGGGCTGGTATTATACCGCAAAGCTTTTCCATCTTAGGATAGAGATAACCCATCCAGCCGATTTCTTCTCCGAGAGTTCCAATGCTTCCGATAACACCTATTACTATGTATAAAAGTATATTGAAAAGCAGCTCTGGCATTGCCCCACCTGCGACCTTTTCCACCTCTGGGAAGAAAAGCATTACAAATGGTTCTGCCATAAGACTCAGTGCTGCTCCACCGAATATAGCTATCAAGTAAACCCAACCAGTCTTATATAGTCCTGGTAAAAGTTTAAGAGTTCCAATGCCTTCTTTGTTCTTAAGCACACATATTACACCTGCTATAGCTGGCATAAACATACTCAAGTTAAGTAGCACTGTTGCAATATTGGATGGTTCCCCATCAGATGTAAGCTTGTATGACACCGCCATAAGTATCCATGTTATAGGCAAGCAGATAAGAAGAAATAAACCAATTCTCTTAAATAGAGTTTTCTTATCCTCTGTCATAATATTACTTTCTACAATATCTATATTTTCTTCACTATGTCTCATATGTATCCACTCCTTTCAGATATAATTTGCATGATATCTTATATGAAATGTAATACATAATCATAATCACATAAGGTGCAATAGCCATAAACCCAAGTAAACCTGTGGACATAAGCTCTGCGTTGGAAAAGATACTGATAAGCTTCTCAAGAAAGTCCAGATTACTAAAATCTGGAAGTGGTCCAAATAATAGATACACTATAAACAGGAAGAAAATTCCTAGTCCAAATAATATCTTATAGCTTCCACCGTTCTTCTCTCCGCATCTGATTATAAATGGTATCTCTATGGCTCTTCCAAAGGTCTGACCGAAGAAGAAAGCTATGTATATAAGAGAACCACCGCCTGGCTGGTCTGTAAATAAAGGAACCAATGAATCACAAAGCAAAAGCCATATCATAGCCACTGCTGAAAGTCCTATGGAAAGGTAATACTTCGAAAGCACCTGTCCCTTAGAAGCAAATGGAGTAGATGTCATATAATATGCCCACACCCTTCTCTCGTCCTGAGAGAAAATCTTTGACTGCACCAAAGATACAACTATGCACACTGCAAATGCAATTACAACAGGAGCCATACCAGCCACAACACTTCCCTCTCCAAGCCATGCCTCTAATGGCAAAAATAAACAGACAGAAATTACAACCATCTCTAAAAGCATCATTATTATCTCGTATTTCATTATCTTTAAATCTTTATAAAGAAGTCCTAGCATTATTTTTCCCTCCTTTGATAAAGCTTTACTGATATAAGAAGACTTATGATAAGAACAACCGGAATAATAATAAACCAGTAATCTGCAAGAATATCACGAACTGCAAAAATCTTCTGTTCCATGAGCTCTCCTGCTGCCTCATCCTCAGCTGTATAAGTAGTCAGGGTTCCATCTTTCGCCCTGTCATCAGCCATTTTGATCATATCTATTCCTTCTACAACTGTGAGTACGATAAAAACAATCATTCCCACAAGCCCTAGTTTCTTAATATCCTTAAGTCCAATTGCCACAGGTAGGCAAAATGCCAATACCACAAATACTATAACAGTGATGGCAATCAGATTTTTCACAAGTGTTTCCGAAAGCTCAGTTCCTGCAACTGCGGCTAATACATAAGAGTAAATTAATGCTCCTATACAACACACAGCTAAGGTTATAGTTCCCGCCGCATATCTTGCACCTACTGTAACCACCGGCTTAGTAGGTAAGGTATAGCTATAATAAGTCCAGTTAGTCTTAAAGTCTGAAAATACAGAGTGTACCACACCAAACACTGAAAAAATCGCCATAGCAAATGGCATATATGTAAGCACAGATACTATAAATCCAAACAAATCTTTATTATCTACCGCAAAGTTCTTAAGGTTACCACAGATAGAGCTTAGCACCACCAAAAAGCCAAGTAGGCCGAACATAACTGCCATTCCCATAAAGGAAGAATAAAATTTGCGGTTAAGTTTGAATTCCTTATATATCAAACCTCTCATTATGACCACTCCTTCTTCTCAGCATTTACATAGTAAAGCATAATCTCCTCTAAGGTTGTGTTATCCAGGGCAAGTCCTGAATATTTGTTACGGCACATAGCCTTATCACTAACCATAATCTCTGCACCATAGTCAGTTATTCTGGCACTAACAATATCTGCTGGCTCTATCTCTTTATAGTCAGCCTTTTTACACTTAATAACTCCGTGAGTTTCCAACACGTCGTCCTTATATCCTGTAAGAAGTATCTTTCCCTTATTGATAAAGGTAACGCTGTCAGCCACTTTCTCTAAGTCTGAAGTAATATGGGATGACATCAATATACTGTGACTTTCATCCTGTAAATACTCTAAAAATATATCCAAGCACTCATTACGAACAACTGGATCAAGACCTGTAGTTGCTTCATCCATAACAAGAAGCTTAGCATTATGTGAAAGAGCTGCCGCAATCTGAAGCTTCATCTTCATACCCTTTGAGAAATCACCAAACTTTTTCTTCATAGGCAATCCAAATCTATCAAGATAATCCTTGTACAGATTGCTATCCCACTCTCTATATACATCTCTAAGTATAAAATTCAAATCCTTAGCATTGAGCTGATCATCAAATGGAAGCTCATCAAACACCGCTGACAGCTGTTCCTTAATGGTATACTCGTCCTTAATATTATCAAGTCCAAGCATCTTAATGCTTCCCTCATCACGCTTAATAATATTAAGCAGTGACTTGATAGTTGTTGTCTTACCAGCACCATTTTGGCCGATAAAACCCATTATGCTACCCTTGGCCACATCAAAATTAATATGGTCTAGAGTAAATCCATCGTATTTTACTGTAAGATCACGAATCTCTATAGCGTTCTCATAATTCTCTAAATCATTCATAGCTGTCCTCCATATTTTCTAGAAGAAAATATTTTTAACTCTCGAAAAATAAATCCAACATTTCCTTTAATTCTTCCACTGATACATCACTCACTTTAGCTGTTTCTACAGCATCCATAAGAGATTTCTCAATCTTTCTCAGATTTTCCTCTCGCAGGAATTCCTTATTCTGGCCTCTAATAAAGCTTCCCCTGCCAGTGTAAGACTCAATATAACCATCTCTCTCAAGATCCTCGTAAGCACGCTTAGTAGTGATAACACTTATTCTAAGCTGTTGTGCCAGAGTACGCATGGACGGAAGGGCGTCCCCTTCTTTCAATTCTCCACTCATAATCTGTGCCTTAATCTGAGATGTTATCTGAGAATATATAGGTTCATCTGAGGAGTTTGTAATAATAATATCCACCGGTGTTCCTCCTCGTTTATAAAATTGTATATATACAATATATACATTATTGCATGTATATATACATTTGTCAATATGTATATATATTTTTTAACTAATTGATAATATAAAATATCTATAATATAATTAAGATGTTACATTCTAACGACTATTTTAAAGAAAGGAGTCCACCAAAATGAATAATAACAATAATAACCAAAAGTCCACCTCAGGATTATCCATTCTAGTTTCCGTAATATTTATAATATGGTTTATTGCATCCTTGGTTTGTATGATATATGTAGGTAAACAAGAAAACAAATGGCCACTATTTATCTTGTTCGGACAATATTTTCTTGTATTTGGACTTATTTTTGTGATTCACAACATAATAAATAAACACATTTACGGACCTGAATTTCTTGTAACTGTCATCGGTGGACTATGTGTTTATACAGGTATTGTAATGCCAAAATCCACACCTGAAGAAAAGGAAAGCTTTGTAAAATCACTACCATTTATTCTATTTGGCATGTTTATATTTATGGGAATAGTCGCCATTGTGAATACATTCCGTTTTAATTCAAATAACAAGAATAATATACCCTACCAGGATTCCACCTATGACAACATTACTTATAATGCTCCACCTTCACTATCAAGCCTTGTAGCTGGTATTATATGTATTATCGTAGGCATTATAGGTATACTTGTGTGCCATTCTATATTATAAGAATACTAATCAATAACACCTTTGTTGTCCATGTTTTTACAAAATGTATATAAACAAATTCCTCCAATATACCGATAACACTATATGTCGGATATTGGAGGTTTTATTATGGTTATACAACATAATTTACTAGCATCTAACGCTAGCAGACAATTTAAAATCAATATAAAACGCAAATCCAAAAACATGGAGAAGCTCTCTTCTGGATATAAAGTCAACCGTGCTGCTGATGACGCAGCTGGTCTTTCTATTTCTGAGAAGATGAGATAAGAAACGCTGTCATATACGTCAGTGGTGAGCGAAGCAAGATGGGTGCATACCAAAATCGACTTGAGTACACTATAAATAATCTTGAAAACTATTCAGAAAACCTTACAAATGCCGAATCTGTTATTCGCGATACAGATATGGCAACTACTATGACCCAGATGGCAAAGGATAATATATTAGAACAGGTTAGCCAGGCAATGATTTCTCAGGCTAATCAAAATCAACAAGGAGTACTTTCTCTACTTCAGTAGTAGGGAAAGTACTCCTTATTTCACGAAAAGTCATACTATATGAATCTTACATAATTTATAAATTCATTATTTCTCATTCAAGACAAAGGATATGTCTATTGTAAAGTTTCTTCCTACCAGACTTGCTTCTATGGTTCCACCCATACGTTCAACCATTTCCTTTGCAATGGCTAGGCCAAGCCCTGTGGATTTTTCTTTTCTAGCCTTATCAGCCTTATAAAAGCGTTCAAAGACCTGAGTTATGTCCATATTCTCAGGATGAGCAATACTATTTTGACAGGTGAATCTTACTATGTTATCTCCTATCTTTCCATAAGCAAGTATTATATCTCCCATACCATGAACCAAGGCATTTTTAACTACATTTGATATAACTCTCTTTACAGCCACGTCATTACACATAACAACATACGACCTGTCGTCGATATCAAGCGCTGGCTCATATCCTTTCTCTTTAAATATCTCGTAAAAAGAAAAAATAGTATCTAACACCAGCTTAGTCATATCCTGTTCTTTCATTTCTAATTGATAGTCTTGATTTTGTAGTTTGGTATAAGTAAACAACTCATCTAAAAGGTCTGATAAATTATCCATACGTTCACTCATTACCCCAGCATATTGTAGCTTCTTCTCCGTATCTTCCTCGGACATCAAAAGCTCAAAATATCCTTTAAGAGAAGTTAGGGGCGTTCTTATATCATGAGATACGGATGTAAGAGTTTCCTTCAATCTCTTGTCTTTATTAAGCAGAGCCACCTCTTTTTTGTTATGCCCTTCACACATAGCATTTATAAGTTCTGCCAATTCAACAATTTCCTTTTGGGTTAAATCCGTTCTTACTTTATGGTTAGTCATATCATTTTCCAGAAACTCAAGCAGGCGACAGATTGAGCTAATCTGTCGCCTGTATAATACATATTTGATTGTGACAATAACAAGTGCAACAAGAAGCACTATTATAATTGCCAATTTCATATCACTAATCTCCCGTTATTTTATGCAATATCCTTCTTTGCAAAGTATGTATATGCAATTCCATTATAAACTACGATTGCAATAATTCCAACCAAAAGTGCATCTATTAACAAATCCCCTTTTGAATTCAAATCAACACTAGCAATATTGTACTGCACCAAATATTTGTTTAAATCCAAACCAAGTAATGCCTTAATCGGCATAGTAATAAAGGCAGAAAATCCTGTACTAGCAAGCATACCAATAGTAATACCAAGAGTGCTACTTCTAGTAATAGTGGTAAGCATTACAACACCACTCACAAAAGCAATATGCAACAATAACACAATGCCCATCCTAGCAAGGAAATCTCCCATTATATCCATACCAAAGGTCATATCTCCTTTATAATGAATCATAAGGAATATATACTCTGCCACTGCAAAAATCACAAATGTAAATACAATATACATAATCATAGATATTAACTTTGAAAAATATATATTTGATCTTGGTACTGATCTTGAGGATATATTCTTTATAAATCCACTATTTTGCTCTCTATTGAAAAACAAAACTGCCCCAATAGTAATAAATATAAGTAATATTCCACTTGTAGCATCTTCATAAAGATATGCTAGATAGGATGTAATTGTTCCATCTGGCAAAACCGGTAGAGATGATATAATACCAAATTGTAATTCTATTTCTTCTTCCTCTTCACTGGCTTCATAAGCCTCATTTACTTCTTCTACACTTCCTCCATTTGCTTCTACTAAAGCCTCTGCCTCTGCTTCATTCCATCCTGCTTCAAAAGCATCAACTGCAGTTTCATAATCCTCATACTCACCTGACTCTATATCCTCTGCAGTCATATCAATAGTAGATACAGAGAAAAATGCAAATATACTCGCAATCACTATAAGCACATACATACAAGTCATATGTCTAACACGATAATTATTCATTCTAATAAGATTAAGCATTCTCCTCACCTCCTACTAACTCTAAGAAATAATTTTCTAACTTCTCCTGAACAATGTTTAATAAGCTTACCTCAACATCTGCTTTTCCTAAAGCTTTATTCAAAGCTCCCAGGTTATCTAACTGCTCATATATATAGATAGTTTCACTTCCAATAACCTTGTAATTGGTAATTCCCATTCCTTCTATAACAGGGCAGGCCTTAGATGTATCATCACATTTTAACTCTATAAAATCACTACACTTATCTGTAAGCTCCTCCTTGGATAACTCCTGAATAAGATTTCCTTTATTAATTATGCCAAATGTATCTGCTATCTTGTAAAGCTCCTCTAAGATATGACTTGATATCATAATAGTCATACCCTGTTCATCACGAAGTCGAAGAAGTATATCTCTAATCTCTGCTATACCCTGTGGGTCAAGACCATTTATCGGCTCATCTAAAATAAGTAAATCTGGTCCTCCAACCAACGCCATAGCAATTCCAAGTCTCTGCTTCATACCAAGGGAATACTTCTTAACCTTCTTCTTAGCTGCACCCTCAAGTCCTACCATTTTAAGTAACTCTTCTATGTAGCCATCCTTGTGAATACCTACAGCCAGACATTTGCACTTTAAGTTTTGATATCCTGAGAACTGGGGATATAGACCTGGTTCTTCGATAAGATTTCCAACTCTTTCACTCTGCTTTTTCATGGCTTCTCCAGTACTTCCAAATAAGCTTATCTCTCCCTGAGTTGGAGTAGCTAATCCTGTTATCATCTTCATAAATGTGGTCTTACCAGCTCCGTTTCTACCGATGAATCCATATATCTCTCCCCGTTTAATGTGGAGGCTTACATTGTCCACAGCGGTGTGCTTACCATATACCTTAGTAAGCCCTTTTGTGCTCACTACATAATCCATAGTTTTCTCTCCTTTTTAAAACCTTTATCTATATTCTAAATTAAAAATATCAGCCTTGGTTTTCCCTCCGCTGATATTATAATACAATCTAATGTTTAATTGAAAGCCAAGAAAGTTTAAAGAATTTTTAAAGATGAATTTAAAGTTTAAATCCTAATCCCCACACAGTCTCAATATATTCGCTTGCTGTGTATTTCTTAATCTTCTGGCGAATATTACTTATATGTACATATATGGTTTTATCTTCACCTATGTAAAAATCATCCCAAGCATATTCATATATCTCGTTCTTAGAAAATACCTTTCCTGGGTTCTTTAAGAAAAGCTCCATGATTTTATACTCCTGTGCAGTTAGAGACACTGAATTGCCATTTACCGTAAAAGCTTTACTATTTGAATCCAAAGAAAGCTCCTTGTAGTTTAGTACATTGCTAGTAGTAACTCCCTGGCTAAGTCTAAGCTGAACCTGCACTCTGGCTATAAGCTCTTTTATCTCAAAAGGCTTGGTCATATAATCATTTGCCCCAAGAGTAAGCAATTCAACCTTAGTATCCAGCTCATCCTTAGCAGACAAAACTATGAATGGTATACCCTTCTTTTCTCTGGTTTGCTTAAGAACATCCTGACCTTCAAGACCTGGAAGCATTAGGTCTAATATGACCAAATCATATTCATCATTCTCTAATCTAAGTACCGCCTCGGTACCAGAAAATGCACTGACACAGTTATAACCTTCTTTAACCAAAGCAGTTTTTATCATAGCATTTATATCATTATCGTCTTCAACTATAAGTATATTTGTCATAAACATCACACCTCAAAGAAAAACGTGGAACAAAAGCTTGTCCCACGTTAATCTAAAATAATTACTTCTTGATAGCTCTTGCAACTGCAATAAGTATACAAGCACCAACTGTACCACAGATAAGTCCACCGATGATACCATTAAATGATATACCGATAAGTCCGAAAAGTGCTCCTGCGATTGCACCACCAACGATACCTAAGATAACATTGATAACAACACCAAAACTTGAACCCATAATCTTACCAGCGAGCCATCCAGCAACGCCACCGAAGATTAAACTCATAATGAAATTTAACATAGCTTCCTCCTTGAAAAAAATTATTCCATACTTATATATTATCGGCATATATTACCATTTTCTTAATATAATAATTGTGAACTTTTGGACACAGTTTTATTTTTTCAAATTAAGCAGATTAGAGAATTATTCTTTACGCTTTCTTACTGCTTCTGCAAGAAGGAATTCTATCTGGCTGTTAATGGAACGATAATCATCATCAGCCCATTTTGCAAGGTCTTCCCAGAGGGATGGTGCTAGTCTAAGGAGAACCTGCTTCTTGGCTTTTTCCTTTTCTTTCATCTGTTTTTCTTTGTTCTTAATATCCGCTTCAAGCTTCTCCAAACGCTGAAGACGCTCATTAAGCTCTTGCTCCTTAGCTTCTATATTTACTTCCTTACTCACGTCTTCACCTCACAATCATAGAAAAACATATCAAAACTAATAATAAATATATCATATTCCTACCACTTAGTGAACTCCCAAAAAGATACTATGGGAGTTCAACTATTCTATCATAATTCAAAACTGAAATTAGTATATTGAACTGCTGTTAACAACCGGCTGTGCTTCCTTGCTACCACAGAGTACTACAAGAAGGTTGCTAACCATAGCTGCCTTTCTCTCTTCGTCAAGAACAACAACCTCGTCCTCTGCAAGCTGATCTATAGCCATCTTAACCATACCAACGGCGCCCTCAACTATCTCATGACGAGCCGCAACGATAGCTGTCGCCTGCTGTTTCTGAAGCATAGCTGCTGCAATCTCATCCGAATAAGCAAGGTCTGTAATTCTAACATCTTTAATCTCAATACCTGCCTCAGCAACCTTTTCCTGAAGCTCAACCTTCATATTCTCAGCGATTTCCTGTGAGCTGGCACGAAGGGTCTTCTCGTCTGAATCCTCCTCCATAACATCGTACGGATAAAGTCTCGCGTTATTTCTAATTATAACATCACACTGTGTTGATAAGTATTTGTGGTAATTCTCAACGTTAAATACAGCCTTAGTAGGATTTACAATCTTCCAAATAACGGCTGTTCCAATGATTACAGGATTACCAAGTGCATCGTTTACCTTCTGTTTTCTGTTGTTCAATGTAATTGTTTTTGTTGATACTTTTTTGTTCATACTAGATGTAGCAGACACACCAGTCTCAGTTTTATCTGTTGTGCTAGGCTTTGTAAATGCAGTTGCAAGTTCGTCAAAAGCTGATGAAGCTGATGGATTGTAGCATACTGCAAATGGATTGATATAGTAAAAGCCAGCTTCTTTGATAGTTCCATAATACTTACCAAAGAATGTGTAAACTGCAGCCTCATTTGGGTGAACTACCTTAAGTCCTGCATACATAATAGAAAATACAACTATAAGCGCAATACCTACAAAAAGACCAATACCACCAACTGCTCTAGGTAAATCAATAGACCTATCAAGAATAAATCCACTAACAATCACAAGAGCTATTGATAAAATCTGTCCAAAAATAATACCAAAAAGTGCCGCACCACCATTAGCCTTGGTAATCTCTTTTTCTTCTACGTTACTAATAGTTACATCATTTGTTTTTACTTCTTCACTCATAATAAAATCCTCCCTTGACTTAATTATCATTAATTTCATAGTTACATTTTTGCTAGCTAGTATCATGATATCAATTTGATATCATCATAATACATCTATGGTTCTTGGTTGTCAAGGGGGAAAATAAAAAAATATTTAACAGATTTTTGTAAAACAGCCATAAAAAAGGATGCATATTCCTTTCGTATAATAAAATCACCCACTAGGCAAATAAAGTATGCTTAATGGGTGACATAGTATTTAATTATAGTTTACATATCCACTCATAGAATGGTAGCCTAAAACTGTGCTAACTTCATTATTCAATATCGGATATATCTGTTAACTTCTTCGTCAATACCAGTAGACATAAGCTAATTTGTGATAATCAACTCGTAATTTGTAATAACATTAGAAGTCTCTATATATCCTTCAATAGATTCTCTTATATCAGTTTCGTCTGGCCCAGTATCACTAACTGAACAAGTTATGGCACATTTCCCTGCATACATATATTCTTCATTCTCATACATAACTTATTCTTATCTATTACTAATCACGTTCTTTTTCCTAAAAATCATATATCCCATAACAACCATAGCTACTATTCCAATCCCCAAAACAGCTATGCCTGTTCCTGCGTCAACAGCTACAAAATCCGGATCACTTTCATTGCTAAAATATCTGATTAGCATAGCGTAGCTGTGAGGTATATATATACTTCCATAATAGCAGCTAAGCATCAATATTCCTGCTATAATGGTCATAGTAGCCACAGAATTAAAAATCAGGGTCAATGTAATCTGTAAAATTGATTGAACTATACCCACCAGCAGTGGCATAACAATAACCACCAGAAGAAGCTTTGGCATGCCCATATTATCAAAGCCAAAACCATAGTACGACATTCTAAGGTCTGATTCCTGATAAAATGCTATATCACCATGTTTCATCCACGAATATGCTATATTACTTATCCATAGGAGACCAAAATAAAACACATTTACAGCAACACACCACAGGCATTTGGAAATCCACCAGTACCAGCGTTTTTTGCTCTTAATCATCATATACATACCATAACCATTCATATCCTTATATATATAGTCACCTATCATATATGCCAAGAACAAATATATAAGCACCCAGCCAAAGGGTATTGTAAACTTGTCCGTTGAATTTATATCAAATACAAAGGGATATCTTCCGTAAAATTCATTTATGCCGTATTCTATGGGCGACCAATATTCACCAAAATAATCCATAAAATAAGCAGACATACTGTCAATCATGGAGCAGGTTATAACCACAACTATTACTACGAGTACATACCTTTTTGCATGCCTTATCAAACCTTCATTTATATCATGAAACAGAAATCTATGTATCATACAATCATCTCCTTCACAATTTTTCCGGATGACATTAAAATCTTTTTATCTGCCAGATAATCCATTTCCTCCTTATCATGACAGGCTATTATGATTATGCGGTTCTTATCCACAAGACCACGAATTAAATCCCTAATTATCGCTACACCGTCCTCATCTATGGCGTTAATAGGCTCGTCCATAAGAATAATCTCCGGCTTTCCCATGATTGCCGCTGCAATACCTAATCTCTGTCTCATTCCCAGTGAATACTTGTAAAATTTTCTTTTATCATTATAGTCCAGGCCTACACTAGTTAGTGTGTCCTTTATCTCCTGCTCGTCCACATTTTTCTGTAAACCTGCCAGCAGTTTCAGATTCTCAAAGCCTGTATAATCATTTAAAAATTCAGGATTCTCAATGAGTATACCTATGCTGTCAGGAAAGGAAATATCCTTTCCAAGAATTTTATCGTTGATACATACACTTCCCGATGTAGGGTAGATTAAACCTGCTATAAGACGCATGAGCATAGTTTTTCCGCATCCGTTTTTACCAATCAATCCATATACGCATCCGCCTGTAAAGGTATAATTAATATCCTCCAGCACATTATTCTTTTTTATCACCTTACTAATATTTTTTAGTTCTATCTTCATACTGCTTACCTCTCCTTTATTACATCTCTTTTTCTATTTGCCATAAAATATAGTAATATAGTAATAAAAATTGACATAAAAACAGTTGTCATCACCGCCAGAATTTCATTTCCTCCACCACCTTGTGATGGATTAACAATAAAACTCATATTATATTTTCTAGTTGCACTGTCAACGGTATCAAGACCATAGTATAATAAACAATTAACCAATAGCGGAAATATCATAACAGCAAATACATTATCAAAAAAATGTGTAACCACAAGGGCCATACATGCCATTAAACCGCCAAATACAAAATCTAAAATTGTATATGCCAATACATAAAGTGCAGGATAATCAAAATATAAAACTGCCCACATATCTCTATTTGCCACAATAGCCTGCATGGATAACGGATCAACACCAATCATCGGCAAATAACATGCCGATACAATAAAATTGAATATAAGAGGAATACTTATAGCAATACCACCACTAACAAATACCGCAATCATCTTTGCAGTAAAATATTTTTTTCTGTCACATCTTATAAGTATCTGTGCAGAATAGCCCTTATTCCATTCCATATATAAAGCTCCTCCATATGGAAGCACTGCCAAAAGTGGCATTATCAAAAAAAATAATTCATTATAAACTGAGGCATACTCACATCCCAACCAGCCTTGTAAAACCCCTGTTTCAAACCATACATTAAAGTAATGGGGATCGTCATTGGTTAGATTCATATATTCTTCAAGTAATCGATAGTTTTCTACAAAGAAATTATTATAGAACCAATTGGTTTGTAGCACAGATATAATAATACCTATACCTATGGATATAAAAAAAGTTTTAGTTCTTAATGCTTTGTATATCTCAAGCTTTAATATCTGTCTCACTCTGCAACACCCCTTCTTATATCTGTAATCAACAGTTCATTTCTCTCCGGATAATTACCCAAAACAATCTTATATGTAGTTTTCATATCCTCTATTTCATTCCATTGTTTTTCTGTAGCATTTACCTTATATATCTCATATGGAACAAAAATATGTTCTCCTGAACAAAAACCCCCATCAATAAGAGCAGGATTCATATCAGCAAACATAAATGGGTCGACGCCATTATCCTGATAATAATATTGAATAGGCATATAGTAATCAAATGTTCCACTACCATCATCCTTAACTGTAAGCTCCATCTCTACAACCAGCATCATGCATTCATCGGCATAATCATCTATATAATATTCATCCAATTCTTTGTACTCGTCATAAAAATCATTATATTCCCACATAACTGCATCAGTTATTATATACTCCACACCCTTATATACTGCACCATCCCCCTGTGATACAATGTTCACTTGGGGGTGGTGTGCATTTTTCGTGACATAGGAAATACGAAATACAATAATAATTGTGGCTATAATCTCGAGAAATAATATGATTATCTTTTTGTAATATGTTTTTTTCATGATATATTTCTCCTAATCTACTTCCTAGTCTGTGTCTAACTTAATTTTGATATGAATCATATCGTCGTATATGTTATATGATGTTGACATAGATATATTATTTCCTGCGCTGGTAAAATACCAGTCTCCCGACTCATCATACATATCATATGGCTTGCAACTCTTACCATCCTTAGTACCTGTGATTACAAAAGCAATTTCAAGTTCCAAGGTTTCCTGTGGTGCAACCATTGGACAATCAAAGTTTTTTTCGTCTATGACATTTTCCGGAATAGTTGAATACATTGCTTCACAATATGGGCCATACCCCTCCGTGGAAAGACCATTACACGTATTACCATTTTTGTCAACATAAGCCACTCCAAGTTTTGTCGTACTTAAACCTCTACTAGCTGAATCACTTATATTAGTTAATCTGTATTTCACATATACAATCTGAGCTGTACGTTCATGCTCCTCTCTCCATTCAAGACACAAATGATGATATTCCTCGTTATATCCATCCATCTGTTTAAATTCATTCAGGGAATCATATACTCTCGCCTCCAGAACCTCATAGGCAAAGCCATCATACACACACGGACCATCCTGCATGGTATAAATATTATGCTCATTTTTATTCGCATACATATCTGAATCTGAAGCTGTAGATGCGGATATGTCTTCTTCTGTATATTCCACTACTGCATCAGGCATAGAGTCCGAATGATTTCTTTTATCATTTCTTCTATGTAAACCAATTAGGAAAACAGCAAGGAACACTAACAAAATCCCCACACTATAACATACTTTCTTCATATTTAGTACCTACCTATTGTAATACAGTATATGTTCCTGAACTATCAGGACTCCATTTTCCCACTGCTGTTCCCGAACCTAAAATGCCTTTCATTCCTACCGTAGCATACTCATACTCTAATTCATAAACGTAATTAGTTAGAGAATACTTTTTTGGTGAATTCATTACATAAGTTATTTCGCCTCCACTTCTAGTGCCAGCAGCATATGATCCACCATCCATATAATGCGCCCCATATGGAGATACTGATATTTTAGATAAATCTCCACCATATGAACTAATCCAATATACATATATCTTACTATCATCTAATTTTTCCCTTTTTGTAAGTTTCTGTATATTACTATTATTTACACTTAATGCAAACGACCAGTCTGCATCCCTGGTATTTCCAGCCAGAGTATCACCCATGTTGCCAAATCCAATTAACCCAAGCATTGCCACCATTGTTACAATTACTAATCTACTTCTTAATTTTTTCATCCCTATTCCTCCTCATTTTTAACAAATCTTTCTCTTACTACCTGTGGTTCTTCTTCCTGATGCATAATCCAAGTTGAAGCATCATTAACAGCAATCTTTACAGTCTCTTCACCAACTGCTTTGATAACCTTACCTATAATGTTCTTCACTACAATCCCTCCTTCCTATAAGAATTAATATGCTTACCAAAAAAATAGTCATCATAATTGTCCGGCTAACAGAAACATCAATAAAATACATTAATATTCCAATCACCAAGCAAACACTTGTGCAGATTCGTCCAAGTTTTTTGTTTTGTAGATATACACTCTTACTTAGTGGTTTATTACGATGTTCAACTGGTGCATATTTAAATGTTATAACAACAGAGAATATAACTATGACCAGATATAAAATCAAAATTGCATTAAGGGATAATGAAACTTTGCTCATCGAGGTGGCAATAAACCACATAAATACACCCAATAATAAGCACTTCAACTTTGTATCTGCGTGATAACCGCCTGTAAAACGTCTTGTTAATATAAACACCAACAAGAACGACACAGTTTCAGATATCACTCCATAACAAAGCCCCAAGAGGAATAGCAAAATAATCTGAGAGAAACTATTCACAAACGCACTTAATCCATACTTATATATGGGCAATTCATCCTCAGTAATTAGTTTTTTATTCAACAAATAAAAAGCCATCATATCTGAAATCATAGAATATCCTCCTTACAGATATGATAGCTTTTTTGTCTACTGTTTTTCAATGGCTTGGCAAGATTTGCAGATTTCTGGCAAGATTTGCAGATTTTACCTACGCACACGGTACAAAAATCTCTATTATAAACTTTTTTCTTTCCTCACTTACATTATATATTCCATCCATCTCTTTCACTCTTTTTATTATACTTTTTGTGCCATAGCCATGTTGACTTTTATCATTTTTTGATGTGATAAGCTTTGGATTCACCTCTAGTACTGATTTAGAAATGTTATTACTTATGTATATATTTAACATATCCTTATTCTTCTTTATTTTACAGCATATGGCCTTATCACCCTCTTCTTTTTCAGCCTCAATGGCATTATCCAAAAGATTAGCCATAACAACACATATGTTAAGAAGCTTTTCCTCTGGAATTGTACAGCTCACTTCTACATCAAATCTTATATTATACTTCTTACATACAGAAAGCTTATTATTTAATACTGCATTTAGCATATTACTTGATGTGTATAAAACTGTGTCATTAACCAATTTTTCCTCTATCATATCATCCATAATATGCTCTATTTTTTCATATTCTTCTTTTTGTAATAATTCCTTAACCATTACAGCATAATGTTTAATATCATGTCGTAATATACTACTATTCTCATACAGTTCCTGTATTTTCTCAATATTTTTTTCTTCACCTTCCAGATGTGTCCGAAGCTTTTCATATTCTAACTTATACTGATTTTGCTTATTTATAATATGTTGACATATACATACTGCTATACATATAACAAATAAGGCTAATGCCATAATAATTAACTCACCAACGTTTGATTCATCAAAAATATTTTTCATATATAAATCAGTTATTATAGCACCAATAAAAAGTGTACCAACAAATTGAATAATAGTGATTAACCATTGCTTATAATCCATAGAATAACGATTGTCATAATATATAAATAAAACACACATAAAAACTAAAAACACTTTACATACAATCATCGTAAGCAATCTTTGCACACTACCTGTTTGTACAATCACCTCATTATCCCATTTAAAAATTTTTACCATCCCATATACTACTAAAATATTGCTCAGCATAAGAAGAACATTCCAAATGAAAACTGCATAAAACTTCTTTCCTATTCCTTTATCCAAAAAGACTATAGCAAAAATCGCCAACAAAACAAGCCAAACAAAAACTTGTATTGGTACAGCAGAAACAAATATAGATAACAAACTTAGCGGTATAGCAAACGCTACCAATCCTACAAGAAACAAAGGCAGTTTAATATGTTTTTTCTTTCCACATAATAACGATACAAATATAAGTCCTAGAAAGCCATCGAATAAGTTTGCCATCATCTCCGATATATCATACAATAACTCCATTTACATGTCTCCTCATCTCATTCAAAAAGTGCATCTTTATTTTTTCAGAGTTGCTTCTGCTTATAGGAAGTTTCTCGCCATTTACCAACACTACTTCCACACTACTTATCTTTCTTATTTTTCTAACATTTACTAAAATACTTCCGTGAATTTTTATAAAACCATAATCTACTAGTTTTCTTTCATAGTTAGCAAGTCTGTCTCGTATCTTGTACTCTTCCTCATTATCAAGACGAAAATACACATAATGCTTCTTACTTTCAATATATACCAAATCATTAATTCTAAAGCTATAATGATCCTTCTTGTCACCAAAGGATACAACATAGGTTTCGTTAGATATCTTTGTTATCAAAGACAACATAGCCTCATCTATACCTTCCTCCAGATATTCTTTTCGGACAAATCTGTACGGATTACAGGTCAAAGCCTCAAATACTAAATCACTTCTATTAGTAACGAAAACAACATTTACATCTTTGTATATTTCATTAATTTTATTAGCAACCTCTATACCATCCATAGTAGGCATATCAATATCAAGCAAAGCGATATCATATCTGGCTTCTGGCATATCTTTTACTAGTTCTTCACCCGATGTGTACTCAGTGATTTCGTATAGTTGTTCTTTTCTAATAAAAATACTTTCTACTAGAGCTTTAATATTTTGTTTTTGGTTTAAATCGTCATCACATATCGCAATCTTAATCATACGTCTTCTCCCACTGTCAGCTGGCATTTTCTATTGATGTTTGGCTCTTAATACTTACCTATGTTTTCTTCACCCTTTAGTAGCTTTACTAATCTGCTTGTTCCTAACCTACTAGCCCCCAGCTTCACAAATTCTTCTGCATCCTCAAAGGAGCTTATGCCGCCTGCTGCCTTTATCTTAACGTCTGGACCCACATATTTTTTCATAAGGGCAACATCAGCAAAGGTTGCTCCAGCAGTAGAAAAACCAGTTGAGGTCTTGATATAATCCGCCTGAGCCTTAGTTACTACATGGCACATTTTAATCTTTTCTTCCTCTGTGAGTAGACAGGTTTCAATGATAACTTTAAGTATTCTTCCCTGACAAGCTTCCTTGATTTGCTTTATCTCAGCTTCCACCTCATCATATCTGCCATCTTTTACCAGCCCTATGTTAATTACCATATCTATCTCGGCTGCACCATTTAAAACTGCATCCTTTGTCTCAGCAACCTTTACAGCAGTAGTTGAATAACCATTAGGAAAACCGATAACTGTGCATATAGGCAACTTACCATCCACATAGTCCGCTGCCTGCTTTACATATGAAGCTGGTATGCAAGCAGATGCAGTCTTATATTTCATAGCGTCGTCAAGTATTTCTTTTATCTCCGCCCAAGTAGCTGTCTGAGCAAGCAGGGTGTGATCCACCATACTAAGTAAACTATTTCTATCCATAAAATTTCTCCAATATATTATTATAAATATTATCTTTAAATTAGCTGTTCAAGAATGGAATACCCTATAGTACCCGCTGGCATCTCCACACTAAAGTTATCTGCCACAGTAGCTCCTATAACCGCAAAGGTATCTGCTTCGCCCAAGTCACCACCCTTATCCATAGATGGAGAATATGCTATAAATGGTACATTTTCTCTGGTGTGGTCTGTTCCCATATAGGTTGGGTCATTGCCATGGTCCGCAGTTAAGATAAGTAAATCATCCTCTTTAAGTACCTTAAGTAATTCTCCAAGCTTTACATCAAACTTCTCTATCTCCTCACCATAGCCAAGAGGATTACGTCTATGCCCCCAAAGTGTATCAAAGTCCACAAGGTTTACATAACAAAGCCCTATGAAATCTCTACCAGCTATCTCAATGGTTTGTTCCATGCCGTGGACAGAAGTTTTTGAACGGTTAGACTCAGTTATACCCTCTTCACAGAATATATCTGATATCTTTCCTACGGATATTACATCTAGCCCTGCATCCTTCATAGAATTAAGAGCGGTAAGTCCATATGGCTTGATAGCATAATCATGTCTGTTGCTAGTTCTAACAAACTCACCTTTTTTCTTGCCAACATATGGTCTTGCTATTACTCTTCCAACCTTCCACTCGTCCTTCATAGTTATCTCTCTTGCTATCTTACAGCATCGATAAAGTTCCTCAAGGTCAAAGGTCTCCTCATTACCACATATCTGTAATACAGAATCCGTAGATGTGTAAACTATCATATGGCCAGTTGCTATCTCTTCCTCAGCAAGTTCCTCTAGTATAGCTGTACCACTGGCGCTCTTGTTACCGATAACCTTGTGCCCAGTTCTAGCTTCTAGCTCAGCTATAAGTTCCTCGGGAAATCCATCACTAAAGGTCTTAAATGGGTGTGTAATATGAAGTCCCATCATCTCCCAGTGACCAG
Source organism: Lachnospiraceae bacterium (assembly GCA_017625815.1). Lineage (GTDB taxonomy): Bacteria > Bacillota > Clostridia > Lachnospirales > Lachnospiraceae > Coprococcus_C. Next base: position 20,615 of record JAGAKD010000259.1, read on the forward strand.
TCATGGTATCCTTTCCAACACTACGCTCCTTTAGGGTCATAATACGTCCCATAGGCTCTTCTACTGGTGCAACCTGTTTAAGCTTGCAAAGATTTGCCATACCAAGCTTCTGAAGGTTTGGCATATTAAATTCTTCCATCTTCTCGGAAATATGTCCCAAGGTATTAGTTCCAAGGTCGTTATAGTCTGCCGCATCAGCTGCAGCCCCTATGCCAAGTGAATCAATAACAACCACAAATATACGTTTATATTTTCTCATAAACTATTTCCTTTCATTAAATCTATTCAAGACCGCATGCCACCTCAAGAGCAATCTTCATCATATCTGTAAATCCTGTCTGTCTATCTTCTACAGAAAGCTTCTTGCCACCATAAATGTCATCGGATATAGTCAGCATACAAAGTGCTTTCTTGCCAGCTCGTGCCGCATTCATATAGAGAGCTGCCGCTTCCATCTCAACTGCAAGAATGCCCATCTTTCGCCACTTGTCAAAAGCTTCCGCATCGTCATCATAAAATACATCTGAAGACAATACATTTCCAGTTACAGTCGGTATACTCATCTTCTCTCCTGCCTCAACTGCGGCTCTCGCCAAACCAAAATCTGCTACAGCAGAAAATGTACCTGGCAAATTGTACTGATGTGCATAAGCTGAATCAGTACTGGCACCAACTGCGATAACAACATCACGAAGATTAACCTTGTCGCTTATAGTTCCAGCTGAACCAATTCGAATAATATTGTCCACATCATAGAAATTGAATAATTCGTATGAATATATACCGATAGAAGGCATGCCCATACCATGACCAAAAACTGACACTGGCTTACCTTTGTACTCACCTGTAAATCCGAACATATTTCTAACAGTATTCACGCACTCATACTTATCTAAAAATGTCTCTGCAATATATTTTGCTCTTAAAGGATCCCCTGCCATAAGCACAGTTTTTGCTACCTGTTCTTTAGTTGCTCCAATGTGTGGTGTAGGTGTATTTCCCATAGTAGTAACCTCCTTTTTGTCCCTTATAAATATTATATGTTTTCCTTGCTTTTACTTTTAATTATTTCCTCAAAAAAAGTAAAAAATACTAATATAATTTTACGAAAAAACAGGGTAAAAGTAAAGCATACTTTTACCCTGTCGCCACATTCCATTTATAGAGAAAGACTAATGTGAATATGCAATTTTTTTATTTACCCAAATACCCTGTTTGTACCTTATAGTTCCTGCGATTCCAGTGATAACCCAGGTAAGTCCAGTAGCAAACCAAACTGACCAGATACCGATTGGGAAAATATATACAAGGAGTACCGAGAAACCAATTCTTCCACACACCTCGATAACACCATTTATCATAGCGTAAACTGTGTCATTTGCTCCATTTAGAAGTCCTCTTGTAATGTATATCATACCCAATGGGAAGAACATAAGGCTTATAATCTTAAGACCTTTTGTTCCTATAAGGATAACACTAGCTTCCTTAACAAAGCATCTTACGATAAGATGTCCTGCCCCCCAGAATAGTACAAGCATAGAAACACTAATTATAGCAGTTATAACTACCGCCTTTTTAAATGCTGTTCTAACTCTCTCAGATTTACCTGCACCGATATTTTGACCGGCAAAGGTTGACATTGCCATACCTAATGAGTTGAATGGCTGCTGTACTAATTGTTCAATACGACTTGTAACTGTAAATGCACTAACGACCTCTTCTTCAAAACCATTTACAAACTTCTGCAACACCACACAGGACAAAGAAATTGTAAGTCCCTGAATAGTGAGTGGAATACCAATCTTAAAACAAAGCTCTATAATAGGTCTATCTATAGCAAGATGCTCCTTGCTAAGTCTAAAATATGGGTTTTTGATGAAACCGTAGATTATACAGCCTACGGCGGATATAGCCTGAGCTATAACCGTTGCGTAGGCCGCCCCCCTAACACCCATGTCCATATAAACAACAAATTGTATATCTAAAACTATATTTACAACAGTGGCAACAAGCAAGAAAAATAATGGAGTTTTGGAATCACCAAGAGCTCTCATAATCTGGGCAGCATAATTGTATAAAGCTACCGCAATAGTTCCGCCACAAACAATCTGCATATATGCCACAGCATCTTCAATCTGAGCCGATGGTGTATCTAACAACACCAACACAGGTCTTGTAAATATAGCGCCTACCAAACCAAGCACTATTCCAAATATAACAACTAGATAAAATGAATTGGCAATTGTCTTTTTTACCTCCTCATCCTTTTTGGCTCCAAAATGCTGAGAAACTATAATTCCAGCTCCTGATGCAAGACCACTACAGAGTGCAAAAAACATAAAGCTTATGGCTCCTGTACAACCTACTGCACCTAAGGCATTTGCACCTACATATCTTCCAACTACGACACTATCCACTAGATTGTACACTTGCTGAAATATATTGCCTAAAAGCATTGGTAGCATAAAATTGATTAAAAGTCTTGTTTCATTTCCACGAGTCATATCCTTTACAACCTGTGTCATAGCTATTACCTCCTTAAAAATTATCCAATCATCGCAAAAAGCAGTAATCTTTCTTGCACAAAATATATTTTTTTCTCTATCTTGCAAAAAATATTTAATCACTTCTCAGAAAGTTATGATATAATATACCTATCAAAAAATTGTACAAATCTATTCGCGGAGGTTTTTATGAACGCTTTATTTGAAGTTAGTGATACTCTGAATATGCCTTTTGAATGCTTTATATATGACACTGACAAGGACCAATTTCCAATTCGCCCTCACTGGCATTATTTTGCTGAGATGATTTATGTGTTAGAGGGCACAGCAGAAATGTCAGACAACAATATCAAATACACTGTACCTAAGGACGGTTTTATATTTTTTCACCCCAAAACTGTTCACTCCGTATTTCCAGTAGATGACAAACCTCTTAAATACGCTGTCATAAAACTAGATATCAACAGGCTATCTGCAACACCTTCCTACTCACCTAAGCTTACCAACATTATTAAAAGCGGTGCAGATAAAGAAATGCAAATATATTTCTCACCAGAATTTACCACTGAGACAAATTGTAAAAAACTATTTCTAGATTGCATATCAGAGCTTGACACCAAGAATTATGGCTACGATTTACTTATACAGGCATACCTGTACAACATTATGATGATTATTATTAGAAAGTGGCAGGACAATGGTTTTTCCTTTGAGAATGATATTTTCAACAAGGATACTTCCTACAATATAGACAATATCACAGAATACATCGACCAGCACATCTGTGATGCACTAGAGGTAAACGATATTGCAGAAATGTGTGGAATTAGCTATTCTAACTTTGCTAAGAAATTCAAAAAGATGTATGGTCTGTCCTGCAAGGAATATATTGAACGTTTCAAGATATTTAAGGTGGAGGATTATCTTCTTTTTACTGACTTCGATCTGAACTATATTAGTCAGGAAACCGGCTATGCTGACTGTAGCCATATGATTAAACAATTTAAAAAATACCGTAACATTACCCCTAAGCAGTTTAGACTAAGAGGTGGGAACTTGTAATAATCTTTTTAATTGCATATTTTTTCTATGGCTGTGCAAAATATCCATATTACTTATAATAGGGAAGGATATATTATGTGCACAGCCATTTCTTTTAACACTAAGGATCACTATTTTGGTCGTAATATGGATTATGAACATTCCTATGATGAAAGCATTACTATTACTCCTAGAAATTACAGCTTTAAGTATAAAATGATGCCCGAAAGCAACAACCATCTGGCTATGATTGGTATGGCATATGTGGTTTGTGATTACCCACTTTACTATGACGCCACAAACGAAAAAGGCCTTAGTATGGCAGGACTTAATTTCCCCGGTAACGCAACCTATTATTCTGCTGTTGAAGGAAAAGATAATATTGCCCCTTTTGAATTTATACCTTGGATATTAGGACAGTGTGCTACTATATCAGAAGTTGAAAACCTTCTGTCTCGCCTTAATTTGGTTGACATAAGTTATAATTTTGAATTGCCCTTATCCCCTTTGCACTGGCTCATTTCTGATAAAGAAAAATCCATAGTGGTAGAAACTATGGAATCCGGAATGAAAGTATACCATAACCCAATTGGAGTCCTGACTAACAATCCCCCTTTTGATTATCATTTATGGAATCTGTGTAATTATATGCATCTAAGCAAAACACCCCCCACTAATGAATTTTCTACTAATCTGACACTATCCGCCTATAGTAGAGGTATGGGTGCAATAGGTCTACCTGGAGACCTTTCCTCTGCTTCTAGGTTTGTAAAAGCCGCATTTGTAAAAGAAAACTCCATATGTAAGCATAGCGAAAAAGAAAGTGTAAGCCAATTCTTTCACATACTTAGCTCAGTGGAACAACAAAGAGGCTGTGTCCTAGTTGGTGAAAACCAATACGAGAAAACTATATATTCCTCCTGTTGCAACACGGACAAGGGAATATATTATTATAAAACCTATGACAATTCCCTAATTACTGCAGTAGATATGCATAAGACAAATCTAGCAGGGGAGCAACTCATTAAGTATCCATTGCTACTTGAACCAACTATACGATGGCAGAATTAAAAAAACAGGTGGAAGTATATGTCAAGTATATATACTTCCACCTTCTTTTACACTAAACCACATACGTTCTGGCCTTTTCTTCATCCATCTTAAAATAATCCATCAGCTTATCGACTATATCTTCTACACTACACATATCCTTTAATAGTGTTACCGTAGTACGAATGGTTTCTTCTCTTCCTACATCAACACCTTCACTGTATATATCTTCTATAGCCTGACACATATTCTCATCTCCTTCCACATCTTCCAAATCATTAAACAATCTGTCCGAATTAATCATAGCACTTATAGCATATGCAGTTTTATGATTAACCGACATAAAGTATTCCTTGTTATCGCTCATATACCTACGCATTGTGTTCTTATCTTTCTTGCATTGTAGCATACCAAATATTATTTGTAAATCACTTTTAAATACATTCAAATCCGACATATAATTAGGATTTACAATATTGATATGGTAATTGGGTATATACTTTTTTAACACATCACTATCTGGCATATCGTGGATACCAAGCATGCCATATAAATCCCTAGCACCTTCCCAGTCATCCCCTGTATAAAACACTAGGGTTATCACAGGGTACAACCTATCTTCTTTTCTAAAATGTGATAAAAACTCACCAGAATCTACAACCTTTTCCTCTTTAGTAAGTCCACTCCACCGTTCGTTAATCTGTTCAACATAAGAAATACTATCATACATCATATTCCTAACTGGCATAGCATAGTGAACCTTATCTTGAATCTCGCAGGCGAGAATACAAAGATACAATTCATTCTTCCACTTCATAATGACGTCTCTGAAACGATGTACATTAACATTCCTTTTGTTCTTATCCCTGAAGAATAAATTGGACTCTCCGTCCAAAAGCTCTAGTTCCCAAGGCTTTACAACCTGTCTGCCATCATAAATTGTTCCGTTAAATAAATCCGCAAAATGCTCCTTATCCTTAAACAATGGTACAATGGCATTGTTCATTTTTCCCATTAAACTCCTCCTGTCATATATAATTTGATTCAATATGGAAAATAATTTAAACGGATTGATGGCGATACGCCGAAAAAAGAATCCGCAAACTGACCTAAATGGACTTATTGAATGTGTAGATATGATAACATTAAAAAATCTAACTGTAAAGCAATTATTTGTTGCATTATGTAGCAAAAAGACTACATAAAAGCAGGTGGAAGTATATATACTTCCACCTGCTTTTTTATAATTATTTCACCTTAGCATCAACTGCAATCTTTAATATATTAGTTACATCCTGAGCTCTAAGCTCCATAAAGCCACCGCGAACACCATCGCCTACTCCAAGCATCTTAACAAGGTAAGGAATATCCTCTTCCTTTGCTCCAAGCTCTGCAAAATTGATTGGCATACCGATTGATTTTAAGAATTTACGGAAGCAGTTAATACCTTCCTTAGCAGTTGCCTCAGGGTTCTCGAAATTCATCTCGCATCCCCATACACGAACTGCCATCTGTGCAAATCTCATCACGTCGTGATTCATAACATATTCCATCCAAGAAGGCATAACTACTGCAAGACCAGCACCATGAGCACAATCGTAAAGTCCAGAAAGCTCATGCTCTATCATGTGGCTATTCCAATCCTGAGAACGTCCAACTCCAACGATGTCATTGTGAGCTACCATACCTGCCCACATAATATTGGCTCTTGATTCGTAGTTTGACGGGTCAGCTATAACTCTAGGTGTCTCCTTAACCATAGTTATGAGAACCGCCTCACAAAGTCTATCTGTTATCTCAACTTCCTTAGTGTTGGTAAAATATCTCTCAAATACATGAGCCATAATATCAGTTGCACCACAAGCAGTCTGATATGCTGGAAGGGTACAAGTAAGCTCTGGGTTAAGTATAGAAAATCTAGGTCTAATAAGATCTGAACCTACATCTCTTTTAAGCATGCCCTCTTCCTTTGTAACAACAGAACCAGGTGAACCCTCACTACCTGCCGCCGCAATAGTAAGTACTGTACCGATAGGAAGTGCTGTAGTAACCTATGCTTTTCTAGTATAGAAATCCCAGAAATCTCCATCGTATGGAACACCAA
>JAGAKD010000260.1 GCA_017625815.1 Lachnospiraceae bacterium
ATCAAAGAGGAAAATACTACATAAGCCTTAATCAATTATATATATTTTTATGCTTCTATTTTTTCATTATTTGACACTATAAAGGATAATATACTAAATACCGCAGATATTCCCATAGCTATTAACGGAAGATACCTTCCCCCATATCCCATGTATATATTTACTACTCCCATCAAGCTACCTATAATCACACCTATATACCATAATGGTTTATTTATTTTTCGTTTATTATGGCACATTATAGCAACGAACAATGGTATAACAATTCCCGGTGAATATATAGAATAAGCTCCTGTAAGAAGACCTATAATATTAGTTTTAAATATAGCTATTAGCGCTGAAATAACACCAATAAAAAGAACAATAGCTCTCACTTCTTTTACACTCTTCTTGCAAAGCAAATCATTCTCCACAATAGTTGCTGCATTGATAAGGCAAGTATCCGCAGAGGATACTAAGGTTGCAATAAGAGCGATGCAAAGCAATATCTCAATAGGTAGCGGAATATAATTTTTCATAATATATATCAAAGGATTGGTGCCATTTAGGTCAATTATATTCTCTTTTACCCATATTCCTATCATTGTAATAATTATAGAAAAAACAAAAAGACCAATTCCAGCGCAAAAGGCTGCTTTTTTTGCAGTTTTCCCATCCTTTGCAATAAGGTTCCTTGATATAATATCTGGTCCGAGAAAATAAGTTCCACCAACAATAAAAAGCAAGTTGACTATATCTACTACACCCACATTTTCATTTACAAGTTCTATGTGTTTAATAAGTGTTTTTCCACTTCCTTGCTTAGATGCTATTACATAAATAAATGTAACAATGATACCCACTGCAATAATCAAAGAATGTATCTTGTCTGTTTTTATAACAGAGGTTTGTCCTCCGAATAGTGTGTAAACAATTACAATTGTGGATATTATAACGGTTAAAGTTTTGGTTGATATATTATCAAAAACCACTGTCAAAAGCTTTGCAATAGAGGCAAACTGTGCTGCGATAATCCCCACCCATGATATTGCAATTATCACAGCAAGTATACTCCTTGCTTCTTTTCCCACAGTTTTCATAGCTATATCAGGAAGGGTATTTGCCTCTAGCCCTCTAACCTTCTCAGAAAGAATCAAGGATTGCATTATTAAACCTATAGCACCCACGCCAAGCCACCAAAATGCTGGAAAACCGGTCTCAACCGCTCTATCTGTCATACCAATTGTAGCCGAAGCACCTATCATCGATGCCATAAGAGATAAAAACACTGATGAAAACTTCTGATTTTTGCCTGCAACTGTATATCCTTCAAAGCTTTTTACCTTGAAGAAATCATATATAGATATACTTGTCATAACTATTATGTATATTATTATTCCGTATAACATAAATGGACCTTTCTTAGACCTATATATTCGTACCAAATATCTATCATATATCCACTATGATGCAGTATTTTGCATTTTAGCACGCACATCAGCAATTTCCTCAAGAGTCAATTCAGTTATTTGGGATATATATTCATCTGACTCACCATATTTAATCATCTTTTCTGTAATAATACTCTTGGCCATATCCCTACCTTCTTCTCTACCTTCTTCTCTACCGATTTCAAGCATGGTCTTCTCATGGAGTTTTTCATCATATTCATAAATACTCATCTTAATAACCTCCGCTTTATTATCTCGCAAAAAATCCGCAAGTATTCCTTCATCTATACATTCATCAACGGCTCTGCTTACAGCTTCTGTAAGTGTCATATACCTCTGGTAGGTTCTCACTCTATCAACATACATCATATATTCACCCAATGTCGGACACTTCTCAAAAAGTTCGTCATTGAAACCATAGTTTATATTAATTTGTGTCACTACAAGCTCAAGTTGTGGCGCCATATCCTCATGAACATAAGCATCCGAAAGTTTCATCTCACGTATAGCTGGCTGGCTAGTCTCTCCATTGTAAAACACTATGAACCTCGGATTAGGAAGTCTTATGAGCTTTGGAGAATACGCATCTTTATCGCTATGTAGCTTGGAATATGTATCTGCAACATAGTACAAATCCCTAAGTGGCATATTCGGATTAATCGTTGACTGATGCTCAAACAACGCCAATCTCATATCTATCATACATGAAAGATCATCCTTCATTGACATATAAATGGCATTCTCCAAGGTAGTGATAGTCAAATCATCAGGATTGTCATAACAAGTGCCGTTTACAGCATTGTATAACTGTAGTAATCTTGCTTTATCGGAAAACAGCATTCTAAATACTGTATCCTTATAACATCTGTTAACTTCATTCTTCTTAATCATATACACCCTCCTAATTATGTCGCAGGAGGACACATACACATATCTAGAATTACATATCCTCGCTGCTTAGTTGATTTTGGAAAAATAAAGCATCGAAGTTCTGTGATTCTAAGAAACTAAAGATATGGTTAAATACCACTATGATATAGAATAGAAATCTAATGCTTTGTGATATGATATCATACGCAGAAAACAATGTCAAATAGTTAATAAGATATGTAGTTACCCTAAGCAGTGCGGAAATAAAGAAAAATGGTAGGTTCGCGAGTGTACTCGCACCTACCATTTTTCTTTATTTTCGCACTGCTCGGGTGAATTACATCATTCCGCCCATGCCGCCTCCCATGCCGGCTGGCATTGCTGGAACGTCTTCCTTAATGTCTGCTACTACTGACTCAGTTGTAAGCATTGTAGAAGCAACTGAAGTTGCATTCTGAAGTGCTGTTCTTGTAACCTTAACTGGATCAATAATACCAGCCTCGATCATATTTACATACTCTTCCTTGTAAGCGTCAAATCCAACACCTACCTCAGACTCCTTAATCTTATTGATGATTACTGCACCCTCAAGTCCTGCATTTGCAGCAATGTGAGTAAGTGGAGCTTCCATAGCCTTGCAGATAATCATAGCACCTGTCTTCTCATCACCCTCAAGTGTCTCTGCAAACTCAGCAACCTTCTTAGTTGCGTGAACGTAAGCTGAACCACCACCTGCGATAATTCCTTCTTCAACAGCAGCTCTTGTAGCGTTAAGAGCATCTTCCATACGAAGCTTTGACTCTTTCATCTCAGTCTCTGTAGCTGCACCAACTCTAATTACAGCAACACCACCTGCAAGCTTAGCAAGTCTCTCCTGAAGCTTCTCCTTATCAAACTCTGATGTAGTCTCTGCAAGCTGATTCTTAATGAGGCTAACTCTTGCATCAATATCAGCCTTAAGACCAAATCCATCAACGATAACAGTCTCTTCTTTACCAACCTTAACACTCTTAGCACGACCAAGATTATCAAGTGTTGCATCCTTAAGATCAAATCCGAGTTCCTCAGAAATAACCTCTCCACCTGTGAGAATAGCGATATCCTTTAACATCTCTTTTCTTCTATCACCATATCCTGGAGCCTTAACTGCAACAACTGAGAATGTTCCACGAAGCTTATTTACTATAAGAGTTGTAAGAGCCTCTCCCTCAACATCCTCTGCAATAATAAGAAGCTTCTGACCTGCCTGAACAATCTGCTCAAGAAGAGGAAGGATATCCTGAATATTTGAAATCTTCTTATCTGTAATTAAAATGTATGGGTTATCAAGCTCAGCAACCATCTTCTCCATATCTGTTGCCATATAAGCTGATACATAACCTCTGTCAAACTGCATACCTTCTACAAGGTCAAGCTCAGTCTTCATAGTCTTAGATTCCTCAATAGTGATAACACCATCCTTAGAAACCTTCTCCATAGCCTCAGCTACCATCTCACCTACTGTATCATCACCAGCTGAAATAGATGCTACTCTAGCAATCTGCTCCTTGCCGTTAATGCTCTGGCTCATACCTGAAATAGTCTCAACTGCTACATCACAAGCCTTCTTCATACCCTTTCTAAGTACAATTGGGTTAGCGCCAGCTGCAAGGTTCTTCATACCTTCGTTAATCATTGCCTGAGCAAGAACAGTTGCTGTAGTTGTACCATCACCAGCTACATCATTAGTCTTTGTAGCTACTTCCTTTACAATCTGTGCACCCATATCCTCAAATGCATCCTCAAGAGTAATTTCCTTTGCTATAGTAACACCATCATTTGTGATAAGTGGTGTACCAAAAGACTTTGCTAAAACTACATTTCTACCCTTTGGTCCTATAGTTACTCTAACTGTATCTGCTAACTTATTTACACCTGCTTCAAGAGCCTTTCTTGCCTCAGCTCCGTATTTAATTTCCTTTGCCATTTTATTGCCTCCTAGTTAATATAAATTACTTATTATAGAACAATTAATAATATCCCTTACTTGTTTAATTAGAACTACTCTACTATAGCAAGAATATCTGACTGCTTAACGATGATATATTCATCATCACCAAGCTTAACTTCCATACCTGCATACTTTGAATAAATAACCTTATCTCCTACCTTAACTTCCATAGGAACAAGCTTTCCATCAACCATAGCACCAGGGCCAACTTCTACAACCTCAGCATACTGTGGCTTCTCCTTAGCCTGACCAGCTAAGATGATACCTGACTTAGTAGTCTCTTCTGCAACTGCTTCCTTTAATACAACTCTCTCTCCTAATGGTGATAACTTCATTTTATATTCCTCCTAATCATTATTCTATTTTTAGCACTCACTTTGTTAGAGTGCTAACA
>JAGAKD010000261.1 GCA_017625815.1 Lachnospiraceae bacterium
GAAATCGTAGCAATAGACCATTGGGTAGCATTTATATTACTAGGTATAATCGGAGGAAGTATGATTAAAGAGTCCTTTGATAAGGATGAGGAAATAGATTCCTGTATGGATTTTAAGTGTATGCTTCTTCTTGCAATTGCTACAAGTATAGATGCCCTTGCAGTTGGTGTATCCTTTGCATTTTTAAAGGTTTCTATAGTTTGGTCAGTGTTCTTTATAGGTGTTATTACATTTATTCTTTCTGCCATAGGAATTAAGATTGGTAGCATATTTGGTACTAAGTACAAGTCAAAGGCTGAGTTTGCAGGAGGAGTGGTGCTTATACTCATTGGCACTAAAATTTTACTTGAGCACCTTGGCATATAGAATAAAAAATTTATTTAGGAGGCTATATTATGAGTTTTGCAGAATCTTTTGGCATTGAATTTATTATTTTGATGGTTATTGCCCTAGTGGTAAGTAGTGTAGGATTTTATAAGTATGTTTACTTTATATCTCTAGGGTATGGTTTTTCCGTAGCTGCTATGGGTGTAGCTATGTTTATTATGAGTGGTCTTAGCTTTGGTATGAATCTTGGAACTACACTTATGAGTGTTTTGTTCCTTGTATATGGTTGTAGGTTAGGCGGTTATCTTCTTGTTAGAGAGCTTAAGAGTGCCTCATACAGAGATACCATGAAGAAGGAGATTAAGGATGGCTCATCTATGAAGCTTGTGGCCAAGCTTAGCATATGGATTAGCTGTGCTTTTCTCTACGTTCTTCAGGTGTCACCATTACTTTTTAGAATTAAGTTTAATGATGCTCAGATTGTAGCTAGAGATGCTGGAAATGCTGTTGCTGATGGAGTGGAATTTGTAAACAGTTGGAAGGACTATTTTTGTGTTAAACCAGATGCAGTGGTTATGATAGGTGTAATTATTATGGCTCTTGGTATCATACTTGAGTCTCTTGCAGATCTTCAAAAGAGCAAGGCGAAGAAGCTTAATCCATCACGTTTTTGTGATAGAGGACTTTACAAGATAGTAAGATGTCCGAATTATCTTGGAGAAGTACTTTTCTGGACAGGTGTTTTTGTGTCGGGAATTAATATATACGGAAGTGTATGGCAGTGGATTGCAGCTGCATTTGGATACATCTGCATAGTTTACATAATGTTTGGTGGAGCTAGAAGACTTGAGCTTCGTCAGAATAGAAATTATGGCGATGACCCAGAGTATCAGGAATATGTAAAAAAGACACCAATTCTTTTGCCGCTTGTTCCTTTATACAGTGTGGCAAAGTATAAGTGGTTAGTAGGTTAATCTTTGTGTGAGTTTTTAGTAGAACGGGGGAATGTTTATGGAACACATTAAGCTACAGATAGGTGCTATACTTGTAGTTTTGTATATCTTGTTTATATACTTAGCAGAGCGAAAAAGATTTAATCAAAAGTATAGTTGGGCTGTTTTTGATGGAATGATATTGCTTGGAATTGTGGCCATAATATTTGATGGAATAACCGCATATACGGTGAACCATCTTGACAGCGTTAATGAAGTTCTCAATAGAGTGTTACATATGTTGTTTTTACTCAGCCTAGACTCATTTATATTCCTACTTTTTATTTATATGATTTCTATAACAACTGGTTTACCAAAGCAAAAAGCATATCGCCATCTTTTGTTTGTTCCGTTTTTGGTAAATGTGATAATTGTAGTTGTTAATATGCCTAGTCTTGAGTATAGACAAGGGGATATAACCAATTATTCTATGGGTGTTTCTGCATATACCTGCTTTATTATGGCTGGTGTATACATATTGCTTAGCTTGGCTATTTTCCTTAGACGATGGAGATACATAGAAAAGCATAAAAGAATGAGTATATTTACCTATCTGTTGGTGCTTGCTGGTATCACTGTATTTCAGATGATATATCCACAGGCTCTTATAAGCAGTCTTGCAGTTGCTACTATCATTGTTGGAATGTATATCAATCAAGAAAATCCTTCTGTTGAAGAGCTTAGTAACTATCATAAGGAAATGATGATGGGCTTTGCAGTTTTGGTGGA
>JAGAKD010000262.1 GCA_017625815.1 Lachnospiraceae bacterium
ATAAAATGGAATTTTTTCAGCATTCTTCTTGTAGGTTGCATAATCAAAAACACTAAGTTTATTAGGAATTGTATCATAACAAAATTCCTTGTTAAACAAATTGCCTGTTGTAATAAGGGAACGCAAGCTCATGTATCTCTTATCGTTGATATATTTTAGATTATATCTGACACTACGTCCTATCTGACCAGCCATATAGTTGCCACCATGTATAGCACCAGCTGATACTCCTACAACTCCGTCAGGCCATATATTTTCTTGCAAAAACACATCTAAAACACCAGCCGTATATAGTCCTCTCATGCCACCGCCTTCAAGAACTAATCCTACCTTTTCTCTATCATCACTCATAACAATCTCCTAAAACTTAAGCATAATTCATAGCCAAAATGTATGCAAAATACGCCGCATAACATATTAGCATAAATATACTTGCTGGCTTCTTTAATTCCTTATTCTTAAATACAGCAAGGAACAAAATCACTGCCGCTGCAATAGCAACTATTGTATCCTTTATGAAGGCAGCCTCAAATGTTATATCTGTAATAACAGCAGATAAACCAACCACAAATAAAACATTAAATATATTACTACCAACTATATTTCCAATAGCGATATCAACCTTACCTCTTTTTGCTGCTGTAGCTGATGTTACAAGTTCAGGCAAAGAGGTACCAAAAGCAACTATGGTAAGTCCGATAAGTCTTGGTGTCATACCACACTTTTCTGCAATATAACTTACTGCATCAACAGTAACATTACTACCAATAACGATACAAACTGCACCTATAACCACAAATAATAACAGTATAGGCATAGTATCCTTTTCAGTTAAAACAGTAGTCTCATCATCAGCCTCACCATTCTTAGCTGAATAAACGAGATATACCATAAATGCCGCCATAAGCCCAAGGAAAATAACTCCATCAAGTCTTGACAATTCATCTCCTGCCATTCCAAGTAATAACATAATAATTGTAATAACAATTACAAATGGAATCTCAATTCTAAATGTATTTTTCTTTATAGGTAAGGCGGCAATAGTTGCTGAAACACCTAATATAAGAAGAATATTCATAATATTACTTCCTACAACATTACCTACTGTTATTCCTGCATTACCTGAAAGGGCTCCACTAATACTTACTGCTGCTTCTGGAAGAGATGTACCAAATGCCACAATAGTAAGTCCAATAACCATCTGTGGAATATTAAACTTAGTTGCAATCTTAGATGCACCTTCTACAAATATATCTGCGCCCTTAATCAGCAATACAAATCCTGCCACAGTGAGGGCAATATTGAATACCATCTGTACCGGGGTACTGCTAGGCAAAACATTCAAATATGATAATATTATAAGCCCTACAACTACAACTGAAATAATAATATTTTTCTTAGTCATTTTCATTATGCTAACTCCTCCGGAAGAACACAAGAATCCTGTTTAATTGTCTTAAGTACCATATGAGTCTCTGTAAGAGACACTCCCTCATAACTCTTTATCTCCTTATAGACTCTCTCAAGTCCGTCAGGTGAATCAGTTACGATATGAAGAACAAAATCATATCTTCCTGTCTGATAATAACAGGTAGAAATATTAGGATTGTTCTCCACAATCTCTACAAAACCGTCATAGTAATCTGGATGCTTAAGGCTAACCTCCATAAGAGCAACCATACTATTTCCCATCTTAGTGTGATCAATATCCACTGTATATCCTTTGATAATGCCACTGGTTTCTAATTTTTTTATACGCTCAATTACAGCGGAAACCGAGAGATTAATCTCTTCGCTAATTGCAGATGCCGTAAGTCTTGCATTTTTCTTAAGACTTTTCAATATTCTCATATCTATCTTATCCATTTTATTGTCTCCTTTACTTCACTTTTATCGTTTAAGTCAATACTATTAAATATATCAAGATATTCTTGCTCCACCTGTTTCATAGTTCCTCTATAAAAATCAGGTGTTGCCGCAGCATATGGCGGTTCATCAAGCAGCTTCACTGCTGCAAACTCTAGAAATTCATAATAGAGCATAGCATCATCAATAAGCTGTACCGTCTTTGCTTCATACTCTGTAAGCGGAGAACCTAAAAATTTCTCATATATTGCTGCCGCAAGTTTTTCTTCTATATTCTGATATTCCTTTAAATACTGTTTTACAGGTCTTGTAACATCAGATATATAGCTTTCTGTTGCATCATGTAAAAGACAAGCCAACTTAACTCTAGGAGTCTCTCTTCTTGCCACAGCCTCCTCATAGCAATTGATACAATGAGCTCCTACTGAATAAAAGCTACTATAATGACCATTTGCCCTGCATAGCATAGAAAGAGAATGAGCTATATCTTCTATCTTTATATCCTCTGCCACTGGTTCTAAAGGCTTAAAATTAATTTTAGAATATGTGGTAATGTAGTCTATCATATATAATACCTATCTTCTGCTAAAAATAATCATAATAAGGCCGTCTATATATAGACAGCCTTACTCTACTTAAAATATTATATCCTTTTTTCCTGCAAGTAATCTTCCGCCATTTACAATCATAACTACACCAACGCCAATGCCAATTAACATAGTTACAATACCAAGTACAAGATTACTGATACCAACTGAGTTTAATTTGCCATATAATTTCTCCATTAGACATACCTCCTAATTAAATTATTCCCCTACTTTACTCCATACTGCTCATAATATGCATCAATAGCTGCCTTTAAGGTATCATCAATAATAACATTGCCCTTGTAAGGCTTATTATAGAGATGTTCCACAACATCTGACATATTTACTATAGCATGTGCATCAAAGCCATACTTTTCCTTAATCTCATCAAGGGCACTCTTTTCTCCTGTTCCCTTTTCCATACGGTTAAGTGACACCATAAGACCCTTAATCTCTACATTTGCAGCTCCTTTTACCTTAGGAACTGTTTCTTCCATAGACTTACCAGAGGTTGTAACATCCTCTATCATAATAACTCTATCTCCATCCTTTAGCTTACTGCCAAGGAAGCTTCCCTTATCTGCCCCATGATCCTTTTCTTCTTTTCTATCTGAACAATATCGAACCTCTTTGCCATATAACTCGCTATATGCTATAGCTGTTACTACACTAATAGGAATTCCCTTATATGCTGGCCCAAATAAAACATCAAAATCATCACCATAAACATCGTGAATAGCCTTTGCATAATATTCGCCTAACTTCTTAAGCTGAGAGCCAGTAACATATGCACCTGCGTTCATAAAGAAAGGAGATTTTCTGCCACTCTTAAGAGTAAATTCACCAAACTTTAAAACTTCTGAGTCAACCATAAATTCAATAAATTCCTGCTTGTATGCTTCCATATCGTACCTCACTTATTTTTCTATAACATAATAATTTTAATCTAATTACCAATAAAAGACAAGACTTTTATTGTATCTATGAAAATAATCACCAAATTTTAACAATTACATACTAGATATTACTTTATCAAGAATTCTATCTGCAACTTCTTCTTTGGTTAGTATTGGCAATTCTATACATTCATCCTTTGTTATAAGAGTCATGATATTGGTATCTGTTCCAAATCCAGCACCTTCAACCTTAAGATTGTTGGCTGCTATCATATCTACTTTTTTCTTTTCTAATTTCTTTCTAGAATTTTCCAACATATTCTCAGTTTCCATAGAAAAACCACATATAAACTGTCCCTCTTTTTTGTGTTCTCCAAGATAACTTAAAATATCGTCTGTTCGCTCAAGTGGAATGCTCATATCCCCCTCAGTCTTTTTGATTTTGTTATCTGCAACATTTATAGGTCTATAATCTGCAACAGCCGCTGATTTGATAATGATATCCTGGCTATCACTTCTTGATGTAACAGCCTCGTACATATCCCTTGCGGATTTTATCTTAACTACTTCCACAAAAGATGGAGGTGTAATACTAGTTTCCCCTGTCACAAGAGTAACATTAGCGCCTCTAAGCATCGCCATTTTAGCAAGAGCATAGCCCATCTTACCAGTAGAGTGATTAGTTATATATCTAACTGGATCTATAGCTTCCTGAGTAGGCCCTGCTGTAATAAGTATATTTTTTCCTTGTAAATCTTTATCTTTGGCACATGCCTTAAGGATATATTCCACCAACACTTCTTCCTTCGGAAGTTTTCCCTTTCCTGTGGCTCTACATGCTAGATAACCTTCATCTGAGTCAATAATCTCATATCCATATGAAGCAAGTTTTTTAATATTATCCTGAACTATAGGATTCTCCAGCATATTTACATTCATAGATGGAGCAATCATCACTGGACATCTTGCTGGAAGAACTGTAGTTGTGAGCATATCATCTGCAATACCATTTGCCAGCTTTCCAATAATATCTGCTGTAGCTGGAGCTATAAGAAATGCATCTGCAGTAGTACCAAGTGTAACGTGAGGCACGTGCATTTCCATTCCTCTATCAAAGGTATCTGTATAACATCTATTATTTGTAAGCACCTCAAAGGTTTCTGGTGTAATAAAGTGTGTTGCAGCTTCTGTCATAACCACATGAACATCTGCATTTAATTTAACCAGCATACTTGCCACATTTGCCATCTTGTATGCAGCTATACCTCCACTTACTCCTAATACAATTCTTTTTCCTTTAAGCATAATATCCTCCTAACAGTAAAGAATTTACTGATTTTCTAGTAATCCATGTTTTTCATAATTGCTTATACGAGAAATCTTATTTGCGTCATCTACAAAGACTACCTTTGGTTTATTATTCTCATGTTCCTCAGGAGTCATCTGAGCGTAACACATAATTATAACCTTGTCCCCAACAGAAACCATTCTCGCTGCTGCACCATTTAAGCATATCATACCACTGCCAGATTTTCCAGCTATAACATAAGTTTCAAATCGATTTCCATTATTAACATCTACAATTTGAACCTTTTCATATTCATATATACCTGCTGCAGCCATAAGCTCCTCATCAATTGTTATACTTCCAACATAGTCAAGTTCAGCCTGAATAACTGTAGCTCTATGTATTTTACTCTTTAAAACGTTTATTAGCATAGTTTTCCTCCAATAATGCATCTGAATTAAAATATTATTATAAATCAAAAAAATTGCTACTTCTGCTTACAAACTAAGCATAAAATTATCTATAAGTCTTGCTTCGTCTCCGATATAAACTGCTATAGCACAAAGAATTTCTCCCTGTATAGTATCTATACCCTTCATGGTATTTACATCTACCATCTCTACATAGTCAATTCTTGCCATGGATGCCTTTTCTATTATATCACGCATAGCCTTTAAAACCACACTTGTATCCTTTTCCCCATCAAGAACCATCTGCTTTCCTGCAAATATGGCCTTTGATAGAACCAAAGCCTGCTTTCTACCCTCTGGCGATAAATATGTATTTCTTGAACTTTTTGCAAGACCATCCTCTTCACGAATAATCGGACATCCTACTATCTCAATATCCATATCTAAATCCTTAACCATTCTTTTTACAACTGCAAGCTGCTGTGCATCCTTTTCGCCAAAATATGCCTTATCTGGCATAACAATATTAAAAAGCTTATTTACAACAGTACAAACCCCCCTAAAATGAACTGGTCTAGAGAGTCCACAAAGTGCATTTGTAAGACCATTCATATCTACATAAGAACAGAAAGCCTCCTCATACATTTCCTCAGGTTCTGGATGAAATATTAAAGCTGCACCAGCCGCCTCACACAGCTTTGAGTCTGCCTCTAAATCACGTGGATAGGTAGCTAAATCCTCTTTAGGACCAAACTGCATAGGATTAACAAATATACTTACTACTACTCTGTCATTTTCTGCAACAGCACGCTTTACTAAGCTTTCATGTCCTTCATGAAGATATCCCATAGTTGGCACAAATCCAACAGTTAGCCCTTCCTTTCTCCATTCTTTAACTTGATTTCTAACATCTATTTTAGTGCTTACTATTTTCATTTCTTGTCTCCTTTTTACATATATTATTACATTTTTTTCAAAAATCACACAATGTTCTCTGTTAAGAAAACATTAATACAGCTTCTCTATAACCTCATCATCCATAGCATATGTGTGTTCTTCCTTAGGATAAATGCCTGATTTAACTTCTTCGTTGTATCGTTTAAATGCATCAACCATAACACTTCCTGTTTCTGCAAAGCGTTTTACAAACTTAGGTGTAAAGTCACTAAACATTCCTAACATATCTGCATAAACCAGTACCTGTCCATCACAATCTGCGCCTGCTCCAATTCCAATTGTTGGTATAGCAAGCTTTTCTGTAACTAGCTTTGCCAGCTTAGCAGGTACACATTCAAGAACTACAGCAAATGCCCCTGCTTCCTGCACTGCAAGTGCATCATCTATTAGTTTCTTTGCTGCCGCCTCTGACTTACCCTGAACTTTAAATCCGCCAAAAGCATTTATACTCTGAGGTGTTAACCCAATATGAGCAACAACAGGGATTCCTGCATCAGTTATAGCCTTTATCTGTGGCGCAACCTCAAGTCCCCCCTCCAGCTTAACTGCGTTGGCTCTACCTTCTTTCATAAGACGACCTGCATTAACCACAGCATCATACACTGATGTTTGATATGACATAAATGGCATATCTATAACAACCAATGCTTCCTTGGCTCCTCTCGCAACAGCCGCACCATGATGTATCATATCCTCCATAGTTACTGATATTGTGTCATCATAACCTAATATTACATTCCCAAGAGAATCACCAACTAATATAGAATCAACTCCTGCTTCATCTATTAGCTTAGCAGTTGAATAATCATAAGCTGTAAGCATGGTAAGCTTTTCACCCTTTTCTTTTGCCTGTGCAAAAGTTACAACAGTTTTTTTCATTTATTTTACCTCCAAATATCCTTAATTTAATATTTCCAATAGGTCATTGTACTTATCCTGATTATCCTCATGGCTGTGTTTTCTTCTTGCTATCTCCACTAGCTTTCTGGATAATAACTTATATACTTCTAATTCAGTACCTTCTAATGCGTCAACATGCTTTGACACTGTAACAATATCACATCGTTCAACAGGTCCCGTCAAAGCATTTTCTGGACCAGCTTCAAATACTCTATCTGCATTGTTCTTAAATAATGGCTTTAAAGCCAGATTTGCCTCCTCAACAGAAAAACCACACTGCGCCAATATATCAGTTGATATTTCATATAAACCAACTATTAAGTTACTAGCAAACACAGCTCCACTATGATATTTAACCTTATCATGTTTTGATATAACTTTTACATTGTGACCAATAGTCTCAAATATGCACCTTATTATATCAATATATTTGTCATGACCTTCAATTGTAATAAAACACTCTTTGAAATTCTTATAGGATTCAGTCTTTGAACTGACTGCATATATTGGATGTATCGAATAACCATAACTGTTATCCATACCAGAAAAAATCTGTGAGGAAAGAGCCCCACTTGTATGACATATTATTTTATCATTCATAAGATTTCCAAATTTCTGCAACATTCTAGCAACAGCTTCAATTTGTCCATCCGGAACGGTAAGTATTAAAGCATCACAATTTTTTACCAGTTCTTCTAAACTTTCATAGTAATTAGTATCAGTAAATTCTGCCGCATTCCTTGCACTTTCCTTACTTTGACTATAATATCCTTCTACATGGTACGAAATACTTTCGTCCTTTTCAAAGATATCCTCATAAAGTTTCAAATGTCTGCCTAGGGTAAAACCCATTTTGCCGGCACCAATAAATCCAATCTTCATACTACCACCCTCCTTACAGCAATCAAGAAAAAGCCATAAGAACCGGTTAATATAATGCTTATTCAATTTTCTGGTATAGTTTCTTTCGAATACTATCCACGCAAAATATAACATTTATGTATTATTTTGTCAAATTGGTTTGACCAATATAACTTTAAGTGTTACAATAATGTTGTATTTTAAATTTATGGGAGGAATTCACAATGAAAAAATTTGCAAAGAAGTTAGTAGCTCTTACAACATTATCTGCTCTTATGTCTTTAGCATTAGTTGGTTGTGCTAAGAGAACTGAGTGTGAAGGCTGTGAGGAGAAGAAGAAATGTTATGAGTACGAGGCATCTTTCATGGGCGAGACTGAGTCAGGTTGGTTCTGTGATGACTGTGCTGAGGAAATGGAGTCATACATCAAGGCTTTTGGTGGCGATTGGGAGAAGAAGTAATTCCATTGTTCATCAAAAAAGGATGCTATGTTTAACATAGCATCCTTTTTTATTGGTCATATATGTTTTAAATCTTATACTACTCTACACTATAGTTAGGTGCTTCCTTAGTAATCTGAATATCATGTGGATGACTCTCTCTAAGTGAAGCTGCTGAAATCTTAACAAACTCAGCCTTCTCGTGAAGTTCCTCAATAGTTCTAGCACCACAGTAACCCATACCTGAACGAAGTCCACCAACTAACTGGAATACTGCATCCTCTACTGAACCCTTGTATGCAACACGTCCTTCAACGCCTTCTGGAACAAGCTTCTTAGCATTAGACTGGAAGTATCTATCCTTACTACCACATTCCATAGCAGCAATAGAACCCATACCTCTATAAACTTTGTACTTACGTCCCTGGAATAATTCGAATTCTCCAGGACTCTCGTCAGTACCTGCAAATAAGCTACCCATCATACATACGTTAGCACCAGCTGCAAGAGCCTTAGTAATATCTCCTGAATATTTGATACCACCATCTGCAATAACAGGGATACCAGCTGCTCTAGCTGCCTCATAAGCCTCCATAATAGCAGTAATCTGAGGAACACCTATACCAGCAACAACTCTTGTTGTACAGATTGAACCAGGTCCAATACCAATCTTAACAGCATCAACGCCCATATCAATCATTGCCTGTGTACCACTCTTAGTAGCTACATTACCAGCAATAACATCAAGTGTTGGATACTTTTCTTTAATCATCTTAAATGTCTTAAGAACATTCTCTGAATGACCATGAGCTGTGTCAATAACAATAGCATCAACCTTTGCTGCTACAAGTTCATCTACTCTATCACAAATATCAGGTGTAACGCCAACCGCTGCAGCACAAAGAAGTCTACCCTGTGAATCCTTAGCTGCATTAGGATACTTAATCTGCTTCTCAATATCCTTAATAGTAATGAGACCCTTAAGCATCATATTTTCATCAACAATAGGAAGCTTTTCCTTACGAGCCTTAGCAAGAATAGCCTTAGCATCATCCAGAGTGATACCCTCTCTCGCTGTAATAAGACCTTCTGATGTCATAGACTCCTTAATCTTCTTAGTGTAGTCTGTCTCAAACTTTAAATCTCTGTTAGTAATAATACCTACAAGCTTACCGTTCTCAGTAATAGGAACACCTGATATTCTGAACTTAGCCATAAGCTTGTCCGCATCATCTAATGTATGTTCTGGTGAAAGAGAAAATGGATCTGATATAACACCATTCTCTGAACGCTTAACCTTATCTACCTCTTCAGCCTGCTGCTGAATAGACATATTCTTATGAATAACACCGATACCACCCTGTCTAGCCATGGCAATAGCCATTCTGTGCTCAGTTACAGTATCCATACCTGCACTCATAAGAGGAATGTTCAAAGTAATGTTTTTTGTAAGCTGTGTTGTTAAATTTACGTCATTCGGAATAACACTTGAAAACTGAGGTACTAAGAGTACATCATCAAAGGTAATTCCTTCACCAATAATCTTTCCCATTTTTCTTTGTCCTTTCTTTTATTCTATCTTTTTTATGATAATTAGGGACTATATTAACACCTAATACCACTTATGTCAACTTAAAATTACTTATCGTGATATACGCAGATATAAAGTCCTATGTACTCCTCTCCGTCCTTAAGCAATGGCACTTTAATACCATCTATATCACTTCTTAGCTTAATATCTGTACCATATACTGAAAGTGGTGGCGTAATATCAATAAGAATTCCTAATGTTGAGAAAATAGTCGCCGTATTTCCCATAATCATATTCCCCAACTCATTGAGCGCAGATGATGACATCTCATCAAGCTCTGTAACAGGCATACCATACATCATTCGTGATGCAATGTCTTTTGCGTTGTCTTCTGACATAACGAGAACAACCTGTCCCTTCATCTCTCCAACAACACCTACCTGTATTGCATATGATGTATCTTTAAGATTAAAATCTGTAGACTCTGGTTTACCTACAGACATCTTAACCTGAGTAACACTCTCTACAATTGAAATACTTGACTGTAAAAACGGATTGATGTGTCTAACATCGATAGCTGGCTTCATCAAAAATCTCCTTTGATTAACAAATATACTTCTAAATATTATACTATAAACAACAAAACATATCAAACATTTATTGATTAAAAATACAGTTAATTTTACTAATAAGAATATACTTCTGAGGTGCTTAGAATATGGTGTGATTTATCCACCTGTTTTACAGTAAATTCATCTCCACCTTCCGCCAACTCTCCTTCTACTAGAAGTGTATTCCTATCGACATATACTGTCTCTAAATCTTTATCATCACGATACACTACTGAGAATTCATTGAAATTTTCTCCTGTGACAACTATATGATCGCTTTCATTTTTAACCCCTGATATAGATATAACATCTACTCCCATCTCCATATCGTTCTCAGGAACTGGTGATTCCCCACCATATATATACCTCTCACCAAATAGCATATCATAAGCAATCATATGAAGCTTAGAGTCAAGCTCATCTTCATCCTCATATGCTATCTGAGCCTTTAAGGCATAGCTGTAAGGAATATTCAATGCATCTATTAGCTTTCTAGTTATCTCATAGGCCACAATATCCTCATCTTCAGATTCCAAACCTATGTTATTAACTATAACGTATTCTGTTTGGAACAATGTACTATTAGGAAGCTGTTCTTCTGTCAAATCCAAGGTTGGCAAATGATCACCATAAAGTACTAATACATACTCTTCACCAGTAGCATCAAGCTCTTCAATAAGATTTTCAATCATCAAATCCATCTCATATATCTGGTTAACATAATAATCAAATGCTGGTAACTTTTCTTCATCTACATATTCAACCTGAATATAATCTTCCCACTCGTCCATCTCCTCTGGATATCTACCATGTCCTTGAACGCTTATTGTATATACAAAATCTTGTCCCTCTGTATCATTGAGACATTTCATAATATCATCTACCAGAGTAGCATCTTTTGCCCAATTGTTGTATGTTCTTTCAATTCCATACATATATTCTAAGGATATGAAAGCATCAAAGCCCATCTGATTATATACATTCTTTCTGTCATAGAAGGAAGACTTATTGTTGTGAATTGCATACGCACCATAGCCTTCACGCTTTAAAATACTACACAAGGTCTCGGCAGGAACCTCATTGACTGTTGTCTTATATGGATACTCTCCCGCCCCAAAAAAGCCTGACTTCATACCAGTTAAAACTTCAAACTCTGTATTAGCAGTACCTGCACCTAAGGCTGGAACTGTAAAATATCCTGAAGGATATTCTTCTTTAAGTCTAGTAAATGTAGGGACTGGATCCTCACTTAAAGTAAGTCCCTCCACATCCTTTGGATCAAAGAAAGATTCAAGCTGAATAAATATAATATTAGGCGTTTTCTTAGTACCCTCATTGGTAACCTGATCAAGCTCAGCCTTTATCTCTAGCATAGCTTCCTCAGAGTAATTCTCTGGTTTATCTATACCGTTATCAATAATACTGTTAGTAAAGCAATAGGCAAAACCATAGTCCTTATATGCCATACCTAGATTAGCAAAATCGTCAGATATAATATTGTGCTTAACATTAAGCTTAGTAAAAATTGAAATTCCAATCCATACAAGAACGCAGATAACCATGGTTCTCTTAACATGTCTTGATCCTTCAAATTTAGGTGTTTTCTTAAATAAAAATACTAATCCTACTAAGGCAACTATAATCAGTAATAATATAAGAATCTGCTCAAATTTTGAAAGGTATATATCAATCATACTCATTACATCTACAAGCATAAGAAAATCTATAGCAGCAAATGGCGTAACTCTAAAGCCTAGAACGATAAAATTCACCACACCACAAGCTATCCATAGCACACTTATCATAATTAAACCAAATACTCTCTTCCTAAGGAACAAGGCAAAAAGCAAGGTAAAGAATACGATAGAACTGTTATAGAAAAATACTATTGGGGAACCAAACATAAATCTGAGTGTACTAAATATAGAACGTCTACTCAAAAGCTCAACTAAAAATTCAAGACCAATAGCAATAACAAAGCATCTAAAAATCCATGTATGAATGGAATAAAAAAGCGCCTTTTTTACTCTTTCCTTGATACTTTTTTTGCTATCTTCTGAAGTATTTTCATCATCAGATACAGTATCTTCATTAGTTGATTCATTATCAACTATTTCTTCTGAAGCATCTTCTTCCTTTACCTCTTCTAGTTTAGTATCTTTAATTTCTATTTCATTATTTGATTTTTTATTAGTTTTTGATTTTTTCATAGTACAAATCTCAACCTTTTACTCCAAATTTCTTCGTATATTATACTCTACTTTGCGTTGTTTTCTCAATATATTTTTTTGTAAAATAAATGACATATTTTCATCATTGTGTTGTGCAACTTTATGTATATTTAACACTA
>JAGAKD010000263.1 GCA_017625815.1 Lachnospiraceae bacterium
AACCCCTGGAAGCATAAGGTCAAGAATCACCAAATCAAAGTCGTCACTTTCCAATCTAAGCAAAGCCTCTGTCCCAGAAAATGCACTGATACAGTGGTAATTCTCCTTAGATAAAGCTTCTTTTATCATGGCATTTATATCGTTACTATCTTCTACTATAAGAATCTTCTTCATATTTTTCCTCACAATATATACTTTATGATTAGTATGTAGGTTAATTGTAACTTATCATTTTAACCTTAGCAACTGTTTATTAAAAAAGAAGGTGATAAATAATTATTCTATTTAACACCTCCGTTTTTCGTTATATAAGTATCTAGTCTATCACTTTTATCATCTTATCATCTAGATTATCTTTCTTATTAACTATTGGCACATTATTTTTTATAACATCATTTGTTACAACAATTTTAATGTTTTCTTTTTGCAACATCTCTATAACTTCAATGTTAGGATGTGAATCTTTTGCCTTACCAAAAAATCTATTATTATGCGATATTATAGCCACTTTAGGATTAATTTCCTGTAAAATTTTTTTATTAATATTTTTATTACTACCATGATGTGGCATTTTAAAATAATAAGCCGAAATAACTTGTTTTTCGTCAATTAATCGTCTAAATACACCTTTTGTTGCATCTCCAGATGCAAGCATAGGACGATTATCGTAATCAAATCTAAGTACCATACATGCATCGTGAGTAGTTTTAATAAAATTATCATAAATTTTTGTAATATTTTTCTTATTAGAATTGTTACTAATTTCTTTAATAAGTAATAAATTACTTTGAATAAATCGCATCACATAGTTAGCTTTTGCATATTCAGATATGTTTTCACCATTGTAGTCATCTTCCAATTGCTTATTTTCGTGAATATATATTGATTCTATAATCTGAGAATCATATCTTCGAATATAATCATTAGAATTTCTAAATCTTTGCTGTCCACTTGATTTCGCCATAACAAAATATACTTTCAATGCTCTTGCTGTATCATAATCAAATAAATCAGATAAAAGTTCTTCTATATCATGTTCTTCCATAGCTCCTAGCCAATCTATTCCTGAATATTGCAATGGAGGATTCAAACACTGTATGTGATTACAAAAATATTTCCCTTGATATGCAAACGTTACTTCAGGACCTTCAAATTCTCTTTCAACAATATTTTTCAGATACATCTGATTTGAAATAATGTCCTCCAAATCCTTTACTAACCCAGCAGCCACTTTAGCACTACGAACTCCTTTTATTCCCAGCAAAGTTCTAGCAATAAGCGTAATTTCATTTTGATATAGGGGAAGTGTAATTTCTTTTATCTGTTTAAATTTGTCACCAATAAAATAACGAAAGCCACCTGTATGATCTATATCATGATGCGTCAAAAAAATATGTACTCTATCACTAGATTTAATATTAGAAGTTATATCTTTATTGCCCTCACCTAGATCAATAATCATTAGCTCATTATTAAAATCACATTCCTTACATGGTCTTATAAAAATACAATCACCTTGTCCTACATTAAAAATTTCATATCTTGCCATATACTCTGCTCCTAACCCATAACTTAAAATTTTAGTTTTTCTGCATTGCTCACTGATAACATATCTTTTGTCTCATACTCCTTTATAATCTTTTTACACAGATATCTAATTAAACGAGAGGTTTCATCATAATCACATACCACAATTTTTCCTTTCTTATCTAATTGAAGGTTTAAATCTGTTGCAAGCTTTTCTCTACTCTTTTCCTTTTTAATCAGTTCAAGTTTGTCTTTATCTAAAGTAATAAATGTTCTTAAACTTCTATATGCTTTAGCATATCTTTCAAACGCTTCTTGATTAGATAATGCGTCTGTTTTTATAATTTTTTTCACCGACTCCTCTTTTACTTTTTTTAATGTTTTTTGTATATAGAACAAGTCTTCGAATTTGTAATTAAACGAATATATCATATTGTCAATTACGATAAAATCTGCATCATATTGAAGCTTGTATATAACATCCGTAAATGGTTCAAGTTCACTTTCAGAATATGGATCATAGAAAACCGACCTCTTTTTATCTTCCAATTTTATAATTGGATTAACCATTTTAACTATCATTATATTTGCATTTGATTCTGACGAGTCACCAACTAAAATATATCCGCTATATTTCGACTTAAACGTATTTGAAGTAGTAGCGCTACCAATATAGTTATATAACATTTCATATTTATTTGAAATGAGGGCATCTTTTGTTGATATTTTACAACAAATTTTATTTGGATTATCTCCCGAATATTCTTTTATCTCTTCTATTAACTGTATTTTATAATCCAATAAATATCTACATAAGCTATTACTATAATCCACTAAATATTTTTCATTTCTAAATCTAATTTTTTCAACGCTGTACGGCACCTCATCACATTTTTTTGCAGAACTAATCTTAAAAAAATATAAATTCCAACCAATATTTTCTTGCAAGACAGTATTAAACGCTTTTATTAAAATTTCTCTACTCATATTTTGCCCCTCTCCTTCTTTAGTAACTAATGTAAACATCATTAGCAAAATCATAGTAAATAATATTATCTCTTATCTTTTTATATAAATCATCTTTACTAAGTACTATACAATCTCTATATATAACTTTATTTCCTGCTAAAGTTTTTTGTAAATCACACAAATATATGCTATAACCCTTAAATTCAAAGAAAATACTTGTATATATGTTTTCGTATTTTATACAGATAACTCCTAATATACAAATAAAAACAACAAACAACAGTACACCTTTTAAATTCGAAAAATCAAAAGCGACTAATGGTAATATGTAACTCATTAGAAATTCAGGAGCTAATTTATTTGCTTTTTTTACACTCAGAATTTTTGCTGAATTATAATTGTTTGACTTTTTTTCATTCAGAAACTTATTTACATTAATAGCACTCAAAATGAATGCTAAAAGTATTATAATTACAGTTACAACTTCTATATAATTTCCACTGAAAAAATTTTTACAGCTTAGGCTATCATATTTTAGTAAATTAACGCAGTTCTCTATAATAAAAACTGTATCATAGAGAATAATTAAAACCCACAGCGGTAATAAGGAGGTAACAAATAAATATACTTTTAGTTTTTTCACATTACTTCTCCTTTAAACTACTTCCAAATCCTTTTATAATAGGTTCCATAAAATATTCAATGACTCTCCTGTTTCCTATTTTTATCTCAACAACTCCTGACAGCCCAGAAACAA
The DNA here is from genome assembly GCA_017625815.1 of Lachnospiraceae bacterium. Classification (GTDB taxonomy): domain Bacteria; phylum Bacillota; class Clostridia; order Lachnospirales; family Lachnospiraceae; genus Coprococcus_C. Next base: position 3,254 of record JAGAKD010000263.1, read on the forward strand.
TATCAATATTATCTGCTTTATCAATAATACCTATCTTAACTATATATACACTACCGATATCTTCACTCGAAAAAGCACTAGGACTTATATAATTTACAATTCCTTTCACTGTCCCATACTCGTTATAAGGATACGCTTCTAATTTTATCTCCGCCTCCATACCCAATTTTATATCTGCTATATCCATATTTTTCACATAGCAAACCATTTCCATTGGCATATCATCAGGTACAATCATTATCAAATCTTGACCAACAGTAACAGTTTCACCATAAGTATTAACCTCTATACTATGTACAACACCACTGACTGGTGCAATAATATTTTGATATTCTAGCGACAAATTATACTTTTCAAGATTAGCCTCTATTTCATCCAATTTGCTATTAATATTAGATATTTCCTTATTTATCTGTGCATTGTACGCTATTTTTGTATTTGCAATCTTTAATTCAATTTGCTCAATAGAAAGTAAACATTGTTCTATAACCAATTCTTGCATATTAACTTGATTCCAAGTTCCGTAGCTTCGATATTCATCTAATTGGATTTTAGCAATTTCATAATCAAGGTTTGCATTATCCCTTTGCACCTCTAAGTCAGCAATGACATTCCTGTGATTCATATCAACATCAATAATTTCTTGAATATAAGGTCGCAAAGCATATTTATATGCAGTTACATCCACTATTGAAACATCTGCTCCATTAGAAATTCTAGTGTATATATACCATTGTGCTTCTAATATATCTTTTTGATTGTTCAAATTATCAACATCTAGCCCTAGCGATTCTGTATCAAGTTCAATTAAAATGTCTCCTTCCTCAACATACTCTCCTTCCGTAACATTAATTGAAGTTACTGTTCCGTTTGAATATGCCTGTACAACATTTAAATTTCCTATTGGTTGTATGGCGCCATTTGAAATAACAACAACATCAATTTTTGAAACACTAGCCCATATTATTGCAATGAAAAAAAGTGTTAGAATACTATATATAATCACTTTTCCCATTTTACATGCAGGCCGTTCTATTATTTCAAGTATTTGAGGCATAAAATCATACTTTAATTCTTCCTCATTATTCTTACAATTAGCAAGTAAGTATTTCACAATACTATTTTCATTTTCCTGCTTATCCATTTATGTCCCCCCGCTGTTGCATTTTATATAAATCACTATACAATCCTTTGTTATTCATAAGATTATTATGTGTATCAAATTCAACAATACTTCCTTTATCTATAGTCATAATTTTATTCGCATCTTTTAAAGTAGATAATCTATGTGCTATTATTATCACGGTTCTACCTCTACATATATCCTTTAAATTGTGTTGAATAATACTCTCAGATTCATAATCTAATGCTGAAGTTGCCTCATCAAAAATTAATATCCTTGGATTACCTATTATTGCTCTTGCAATCGCAGTTCTTTGTTTCTGTCCTCCAGAGAGTCCTACTCCCTTTTCACCAATAAGAGTATTATATCCATTAGGAAGCTCAAGAATAAAATCATGGGCACCTGCGACTTTTGCAGCTGCTATAATTTGTTCGATAGAAGCCGCTGACATATGAATTGCTATATTCTCAGCAACCGTACCATTAAACATAAAATTCTCTTGTAATACAACTCCTATTTGACGTCTCAAGAAAGTAGGATTGACTAACGAAATGTCCATACCATCAATGGTAATCTTTCCTTGTTCTGGAATATAGAGTCTTTGTATAAGCTTAGAAATTGTGCTTTTTCCCGAACCACTCCTACCAACAACTCCAACAATAGTTCCAGGTTCTATAACAAAGCTCATCCCCTTAATAATCTCACTTCCCTGTGGATTATATCTAAATCTAACTTTATCAAATTCTATTTTCCCATTTATCCTAGGTAAACTAACTTGATTATTTTCCAATATAGGTTCTATAGGCGTATTAAAAATATCCCCTATTCTTTTAACCGATAATGATGCTTGTTGATATTCCTGCCATAATTGTACTAATCTAAGCACTGGACCACTTACTCTACCTGATAACATACGAAATGCTACTAATTGACCAACGGTAAAGCCTCCATACATAACAAATTTTGCTCCAAAAAATAATATTAACAAATCAAAAATTCTCTGTATAAACTGTCCTGTTGTACCTGCTGTTTGCGAAACTATCGAAGTCTTATAACTTGCTTTTACGTAATCTGATTGCAAATCTCCCCATTTCTCTTCAAACTTGTTTTCCAAAGCATACGATTTTACAGTTTGAATACCAGAAATAGATTCAACTAAAAATGATTGTGTATTAGCCCCTGCTTCAAACTTTTCATCTAATCTCTTTTTAAATAGTGGTGTAAGAATGATAGAAAGAATCGCATACACTGGAATCGAACACACTACAATCAATGTAAGCTTAGGACTATATAAAAATAACACTACTATATAAACAACGATGAATACTAAATCTATGATAGACGAAAGTGGAGTACCTGTAAGAAAATTACGTATACTATCCAACTCTCTTACTCTAGCAACCGTATCTCCAACCCTTCTTGTTTCGAAATACTTCATTGGAAGAGCAAATAAATGTTTAAACAATCTAAAACTCAAAATAACATCTATACGATTTGTGGTATGAGCAAAAACATAATTTTTTGCTAATCCTAGTACAAGTTCATATATATATACAATAGCAATACCAATAACCAATATATTCAGCGTTGATATAGACCTATGAACTAACACTTTATCAACTACAACCTGTGTCATAATCGGGGTAAGAATACCTAATAGTTGTATTACAAATACAGCTATCAATACCTGTATGAGTTCATTTTTAAATTTAAGTATTGATGGAATAAACCATTTAAACCCAAAATTTGCCTCTCTATCGATAAACCCCTTTTTAGTTATAAGTATAGCTTCACCATTCCATATATCTAATAATTTCTCTTTTTCATAAATCTCCGGTTGTCTTTTATCCGTAAAAAGCACCATATATTTTTCTTTTTGAGATTTTACTATAATAAAAAAATCTCCGTTTTTATCTTTGGCTATTAATGGTGCACGTACATCACCCAATTTATCAATTTTTATTTGATATTGTCGTGCCTTACATTTTAATTTATGTGCGCTTTTTATTATATCAATTTCACTAAAATACCCATCGGAATCGAGTTTCGAAAAATCTTCCACTTGTTCTTTTGTAATAACAGCACCAAGATATTTCATTACAATCAAAAAACATGATAATCCACTATCTTGTTTCTTTTCCATTTTGCATTCCCCCATAAAGCACAAGTCATATAATACAAATATTATGTATACTATTTTGAGTGTATCTTTGTAATATTTTATTTTCAACGCAATCTACACGAAATACCATTTTTTTGCACCAAATACATTTCGCTTAAAAAAGAGAACGAAGTCTAGTATGATAGAAAAAATCAAATATTTCCCCTTCATATTAAACTTCATTCTCACTAAATATTATATTAACTTTGTGTCTCTACCACCAAAATCTGATTAGTACTCAACGTTTCGTCGTTAACAGTTATTACCATACTCTCAGAAATACTTTCTTCGTATCCAAAATCAGACATATCCTCTACTAATTTTATTACCTGTAAATCCGTTTGTATAGAAATATTTCCAGTATTATCTACAATTCCTATAGTATCATCAGCAAATTCAAAAGTGTAATTCTCTTGGCAATAGTTATTTATAACAATTTTATCATCTGTATCTATCATAGATACAATTAGATTAATTGATTCCCCTTGCTCTTCAGTACGGAATATAATATCTTCAGCAGTAATATTCTCAAACATTACTACATTACTTCCATCAACATCTGTTATAACGTCTTGTCCATATCCTGCTTTGAATATGTATGTATCATCTCCTATTCCACCATATAGAATATCATTACCATTTTCACCAAAGAGTATATCATTTCCTGCTTGGCCGTTAAGAGTGTCATTTCCTTCACCACCATATAGAATATCATTTCCTATCCCACCAGTAAGATGGTCATTGCCATAATACCCATCCATTATAACGCCAGAATCACTCCATGTGCTCATCCAATCATCATATTCAGTAAAATTCACATGATTTATAGGATTCTCCGAATCATTATAATCATATCTCGTTCCATCCGAAAACCTAATGTTAAACTTCCTGTTGGCATCAGAATTAAAATATCCCTCAATAACAAGTTTATCATCCGTATCTGCAAAAGTTATGGTCAAATTATTCCAATCTGTTCGAAACGCTTTTAGGTTTCCAGCATTTAACCCTGTACCAAATGTTATGATATTTATGCTTTCCCAATCACTTATTATATCAATGCCATCGCCTTTATTGAATACATATGTATCACTACCTAAGCCACCAGAAAGATAATCATTTCCACTTTCTCCATGCAAGATGTCGTTACCTCCACCACCAAGCAGTCTGTCATCGCCTACACCACCATAAAGTGAGTCAGCCCCATTACCTCCATTCAATGTATCATTACCTGATTGTGATTTTAATATCACACCATTGTCGTCCATAGCTACAATATAATCATCACCAAATGTTCCATACACTGTTCTAAGTGGACTATAACTTGCTGTAGCGTGAATTTTAGAACTGCCATTAAATGTAAGATAAAAGTTTCTATTTGTTTCTGATACAAAGAAACCTTCTATAATCAGCTTATCTATAGAACCATCGTTGCTACAAAATTCAATTGTCATATCATTCCAGTTTGTACGATATGCTCTAACATCCCCCTGATTATATCCCACAATATTAATTGTATTCAGACCAGAACTATCGCTAATTGTATCTATGCCATAACCTTTTCTGTACACATATATATCATTTCCCGTTCCACCAGAAAGATAATCTTCTCCTATTCCACCTGAAAGGATATCGTTTCCTGCGTTACCAATAAGTCTGTCATTCCCTGCTTCGCCGTCAAGAATATCATCTTCCTCGCTTCCAATAAGCTCATCATTTCCATTTTGCCCAATGATTGCAATACCATTTTCATAGATTGATGGTACATACTCGCTTGCATCTGTACTATATATAGTCATCAACGGACTATCTTCCGAAGTTGCCTCGGTAACAATTCCATCCGCAAACATGAGGGTAAAGTTTCTAGATTGCACATCAATACAGTAATTCTTTATAACCAAAGTATCATCCATACCTTCAAATGTTATAAGAAGGTCATTCCAATTAGAACGATAAGCTTTTATGTCTGTAGCAGCAATTCCATCTCCAAATATAATTGTATTCAAACCCTGGCTATCTTTTATAGTATCGTGACCATTCCCAATGTTAAATATGTAAACTTCATCACCATCTCCACCATCTATAAAATCATTTCCAGCATCATCAAATATAATATCGTTACCATTATTGCCATTAATATAATCATCGCCCAAACCACCAGTTAGAACATCATTACCATCTTCACCAAACAACTGGTCGTTTCCTACTCCTCCAAAGATTATATCATCGCCAAACGAAGCAAGAATTCTATCTATATCCCCATCTCCAAAAATATAATCGGTTTCTTTTGCACCTATAATATAATCATATTGTGCGCCAGAACCTATATAATTAACTTTGTCATCTGCGAAAATAGCATCTGAACCATCTGTTCCATATACATAGCTTTCTGTATTCAACTCTTGACTATGATACATTTCAAGATAATCTTTTATAGTTAATATTTCTTCTCCGACCTGAATTGAATAATTATCGGAACTTTGTTTATAACCATGTATAATAAGTTTGTCCTCTGTATCATTAAGATGTATTATTACCTCGTCCCCAAGTATGATGGCAGAAATATCAGATAAGGTTAATTCTCCATCCAGTTTAATTAAAGAAATTCCATTCCCATCATCTATTATGTCAGTACCATTACCTACTCCAAATAAGTATATATCATCTCCTAATCCACCAAACAAAAAGTCATCGCCTGAACCACCATTTATGATATCATCATCATTTCCACCATAAATGATATCGTTCCCTTCTTCGCCATAAACTTTATCTGAGTTATCCCCTCCAAAAACAATATCATTTCCAATTCCAGAAAACATAATATCATTTCCAGAATTTCCATATATTATATCATTTCCTTCACTACCTATTACCGTGTCATTTCCTTCAAAAGCATGCATTACAGAATCATCTACAACTGCTTTAAGTACATCATCTCCTTCTCCACCATAAATATGCTTAAAAGGACTTCCTTTATCTGTAACATGCATACTCACTGATTTAAACTCTAAATCATAGTTAGCATATTCATCATCCTTTCGGAAATTCTTTATAACTAGTGTCTCACCAGTATCCTTTATTGTTATTGTAACATCATACTCCCCTGTTCCATTCACTGATATATCTTCCGGATTCAAGTTAGTAAATTTTAAAATATTGTGTCCACCTTCATCCTCTATTATATCGTTTCCGTATTTCTTGGAGAATACAAAAATGTCATCACCAGCACTGTCCTTTAAGATATCATTACCTATACCACCATCTAACACATCATTGCCAGCATCACCATATAGAATATCTTCACCATTTCCACCAAATAATGTGTCGTTTCCATTTCCGCCAAATACAACATCATTATCATTACCACTATTTATATTGTCATTGCCAGCATTTCCATAAATCAAATCAGAAATGTTTGTTCCTACGATAGAATTATTTCTATCATCACCACGGATGGCACCAAAAACGGATGAGTCTATAACATCAAGATACTGTGATAAGTTCTCTTCAAAAAAACTTCTAACACTAAAAAAGAGTTCATAATTTTGTTGTATATTAGTTCCAAAATATCCAAGATATGCACAAATATCACTAAACTCTTGATTAGATATGCTTTGTGTTTCTAAAAGACATGCTAAACGCAAATTAAAGAAATCTGTATTAAAGTCAATAGTTCCATCACCATGTTTCACCATCATTATTTTATCTAAATGAGTAGTAATTTTGCTTCCTATCATAGCAAAACAATACATTTCAACAATCTGTTGATACACATTTTCAAGTATAGATGCCGCAACAGAATTAGGGTTTGCTCCATTTACTCCCATAAAATTCTCACCCATAAACTTCTCTATTATAGCAAGTTTTTTTGCACTAAAATTATCTCCACGACTTCCTTCCTCTACAGAATCAGCATCACACATAAAATCAAGAATATTTTTTACTATTGTCAATCTACTTTCATTGTCCGTTTCATTCACGAAACTTTCTACCAATGTTAATAATTCCCCTGTTTCATCAGAGCTTATTGCATTGTGTAGCGAACTAACATTTCCGTAACTTCTAACATCTGGCAGACCGTCTACAGCCACAGATAACCCTGTTATAACTGTTTCTATTGTATCAAACAAATCGGAAGCTACCCATAACTCACCTATTACACCTTCTGAATCATCTTCATAAACAAATGTTGATGTATTACCAATTAACGCCTCTGTCCCTGTAGTTAAATTTGACGAAACATGCTCTAACTTAATTTCTTTAATACCCATATCTGATAAAGATTTTAGTTCTCCATTTTCAGATAAACCATCTCCATCTGTATCAACCCATAACTTTAGCTGGTTGAAAATTTCATCCTCAGCATCAATAATTCCATCTTCATTTTTATCATATTGGGAAAGTGCTTCAAAACCATTTTTTGCTCTCGTTCCATCAGCAAGTAAATGATAGTCTCCAAATACTTCACGTCCATTGTCTATTTTACCATTGTTATTCAAGTCTAAACCTAAAAAGGCATCTTTGCTAGTCCAATTTATTTTTTCTGCAAAGCCATCACAATTTAAATCGAAATATGCACCATATTTTTTCGCTTCAATATCAAATCCATCCCCTTGAATATCAAGTACCAACGGATCCACATTTAATCTTGCTAACGCCGCCTCTCCAAATGACTTAGACCATCTATTTCCAAAATAATCACATATTTTGTCCCATCCCGTTTCTATCCAATCAGTAACCGTGTCTACAACTTCAACCACATCTTCAACCAAATCAGCAACGAAAGGAACAACGTACTCATAGAATAATTCTCCATCATTAAAAACTATGTCCACTCCAACCACAACAGCAGCTAATACAATAGTAGCAGGGTGCTTACAAAGAAACTCAACTCCCTTTGCAACTACCGGTTTCAACATTTTAAGACATGTTAATTCTATTACTGTTTTTTCCATAGGAGTAATATCTTTAATATTAGACAATATATCCAATATTAGTTGATTGTTATCTTCTGATGCTTTATCTATAACTCTAGTTAAATCTCCTATTGCTTTCTCTGTAACACCAATCTCCGTTGGCATCAACTTTTCATTCTCATCAAACTTAAGAAATCCCAGACTATGTTTTCCTAAAAGCATTTTTAGAGAATTTACCTTTTCGTAATCTGTTTGATCTATACATTCAACGGATATATAATTTTCATTATAAAATTGATATAATAAATCTCCTACTAAACTCCACTGATAATGAATAACTTTGCTCCCATATTGTTCAATTAAATCTTCATGCATAGACATATATTCTAACGAAAAACCTGGTCCATCTAGACTGTAGCAAGATACAATTTTATCAACTATTTCTTCAGGTGCAAATAATCCTGCATGGACAGCTAGATTTCCACCCAAAGAATGACCTGCTGTTATGTACGAATCATATTGTTTATCAAACTCAGATACTTTTATCATAAACTCTTCAACACTTTCATGTTGCTTTGTTTGTGTAGCATCTAAAAGACCTACATCTGCTAGTCCCCAATCCAAATATACCTGTTCATCATAAGATTCGCTTCCTCTAAATGCCACAATAGCTTGATTGTCAGATGTTTCTAATAGGCATCCATACATACCAGTATCCTCGTTATAATCACCTACTAATGTCACCTTCCACTGTGAACAGTCAGAACTACCATTTTTAATATCTTCTATAAATTGTTCAGCATAAGCAAGTTTGTCAGCGTCCACCTTATCATACTTTCCGTCTTCTGTCCTATACGAATCAATAAACATATCAACTATGTCTTCACTATTTTTTGATTCTGTAAGAATCCATTGTAATGTGGGATAGTCCTTTGTATTATATTCCCTTTGATAATTCAATATATCCTCGTCACTTATATTTAAGTATGCAACCTGAGATGCTAATGCTACCTCTTCGTCTGTACATCCTGACCCATTTTCTATTTTTTCTGAATTATAATTTTGCATCTTCTCTTACCTCCTTCATTATTTCCTCAAAATCTTCATAACTTGTTTCCCAAGTATCTGGCCATGCAAAGTTAAAATATCCTTTTCTTTCTCCGTTACCAATATTAGAATATTTATACGTTAACAGCCTAGAAACTTCACCTTGCGTTTTACTTTTAGTGGCATAATCCTCTATTATCTTTTGAAAATCCGTTGTTTCTACAACATAAACACTAACATAACATATCATATTATTTCTTATGTTACATAAATAATTGTAAATATATTCATCACCTTCATTTAGCACATCATATGTCATATAAATTTCACATAATGGAATTGCAAATCTTTTTTCAGTAATTTCACTATATTCAGCAATAGTTATTGATGTATTTGTCAGAGGAACATCTCTATCTTGACGGCCTAAATCGATATCAATATAGTATTCATATCCAAGACCTTCCATACTTTCCTCAGCAATCTTCTTATATTGGGCAGCAATTAATTCCTCTATATAATAATCATACTCATTTTCATTTACCCCTTCCACTTTTACGTTATAGCTAGCTTCAAAGATGATATCAGGATTATTTTTAGGATACGCATATACCTCAAATACACTTCCATTAATGTTTCCAAAATCACATACCTCAAACTCTTCTCCATATTTTTCTTCAAGTCGTTCCTCTGCATATCTTTCCATGTCTTCTTTTGTATACATTCTCCCACACCCTCCTAGCGCCATACTAATTCCCCAAAAAAATAATCCAATTAATAATCTTTTAACTCTATTCATCACCCCAAACCTCCTTATTCATTACTAAACACTATCTTTACATTTTAATTATTGCAACACCAATTACACGAATTACTCTTTTTTTGCACAAAATACAATTATTTAAAGAGGTCACATAAGAACATCCTATCTTATGTGACCTCTTTAAATAATAACTTATACATTCAAAAAGATTTCAACTTCAAACATATCATCTATTTCCCTCATCTCTATATCACCATCATATTTTTCTATACACCGTATAACATTATTTAATCCTATTCCTCTATTTTCTCCCTTGCTTGAAACAAGATATCCATTTTTCCATTTAACTTGTTTATATGTGTTTTTTATACTAATTGATATCATATTATGATAACTATTTATCAATATAACTATTTTTCTATTATCTGCTAATTCTTCACATGCTTCTATAGAATTATCCAACAAATTACCAAATATAGTTGTTACATCAATCGGCTCTATAAAATCCAAATTTACGTTAGCAATCTTATGTTCAAGCTCAATTGATTTTTCTTTCATAGTAATCACCTTATCAGTAAATAATATATCTAATATGGGATGTCCAGTGTATCTCATCGGCAACAGAGGTTTTAACATATAACTAATTTGTTCTGTATAGTTTGTCGCACAATCTATTTCACCATTTGCATATAGCTGTTTTATTGTTCTAATATGTTTATTTACATCATGTAATATATTCAATGTTGTATTATATTTTTGTTTTTGTAATATATAGTACTCATACTGAAATTGTGATTGCTTTTCCAATGCTCGTAATTCATACTCCAAATAATTCTTCTCATTCATAACACGCACGAAATATAGAAGATAGAAATTTGCAACCATAATACATCCAAGGTTAACCACCAAGAGATACTCACCTGAACGGTGATTCATATTTTGAGCTATAACTAATATATTTATTACTGTGTAAATAAGTATAATCATATTTACTACATATTCCATTTTAGATGTTGGAACCTTTTTTCTCTTTAACAACTTAGTCATAACGCAATAATACATAAAAATAACAACTATTTTAGAGAATGTAATTTCAAAACAATTTAACATAATTTGCTGATTAATATCTATATTTAATAATTGCAATACATAATCAGCTAGTACAACTCCTAAAGATTCACATATCGCCGAACAAAACAAAAGGACCTCACATTCAATTATTCTTTTTAATGGTTTATCATTATTTTCAAAATAAAGAAAATTTACATATAACGCTATCAATGTCATCCATATAACAAAATTAGCAAATGCATTTCCTTTTAAATTTATGATTGAAATAACTAAAATCATTAACAACTGTGCAACAAAATATATATATCCTTTTTTTAAAGCTCTACCATATTTTGCATCCATATAATTAAATATGATATTAACTATTATTAAACACGACAAAAATGTACATATGTACAAAGAAATCTTTTCCATATATTCTCCTATTTATGTAAGCTATGCATAAACTCATTTAAATCCCTTTTGAAATGTGAACCACGTTTTTGTGCTAAATATAATGTATCACCATTATCCATAAATACATTTTCACCTTTAATTCCCTCTACATGTTTTAGATTAACTAATTGCCCCCTTGTATTCACGGAAAAATGTTTACCCTTCAATTGTTCTATAAGTTTCTCCATAACATATGAAATTCTATATATATTATCTTTATAAACTATCAAAATCTTTCTTTTTGATTTTACATAATCGAAATAAACTATATCATCAATAATTAAATCTATTGAACCTATCTCGTATCCATTTTTATCTATAACTTTATTAAATGTTATTAACTCGATGTAATCAGTTTTACATTCCTTATATAGTGCTGTCAAATGATATTTAAGTTCATTCATATCAATAGGCTTACACAAATAGGCATACGCATGAACATAATTTATTGCCTTCAGACAATATTCTTCATAACTAGTAGTATAGATCAACTTAACAAATGGATTTTTTTTCTTTATCTCGTTGCCTAACTCTAATCCATTCATATTCTCCATAGATATATCTAAAAAAGCAACATCTATTTTTCCATTATACTTTACTAAATCTAATGGATTATTATATCTCGTCAAATTATATTGTACACAAATATCTTTTATCACATCTGCTAACATATCCGACAAATAACGCAAATCACTATCTTCATCATCGCTTATAACTATTTCCCACATAACTAATTCCTTTTGTTTTTTTATATTATAATATCATATTTTTTCTATTTCTTCCACTTTATAATATTTTTTTTGTAAATACACCACAAAAAAATTAAAACTCTATTTGTTATATATACAAACAGAGTTTTAATTTACCCTCTCAATTATAAATTTACCCAAAACCATCAATAAGGTTACCATAAATATACCATTAACTAAATAAACATATAATTTGTTTTCAAGAAAAAACATAATTGAAATAACTAAATCGGATAAAATCAATATTATAATTATTTTTCTTTTGAAATAATCAACCTCTTCTCTACTCAAATTTCTATTTTTATTTTCGACTGGAGCAACCACAAAGATAACTACATTGCACAACAACAAGACTATTATATATATAATCATAGAAAAGAAAACCTTGTTAATAACACATGTCAAAATCACATACATACACGAGAATAAGTAACACCTTGTTCGTGTATTGGCATGATAACCTCCACCATTCTTTCTAAGTGGAATCATAACACTGGCACTTATCAACAACGAAACGATTGAATTAGTCATAAAACCTATTACTATATATGATATGTAGTGCAAAACTTTTAAAATAGAACACTCCAACCCAAAATAAAACACATCACAATCATCTTCACTAATACACTTATGCAAAACTAAATTATGTAATAATAAATTAATTATTTTATCCATAAAATAAATATTACTTTATTTACTTCTTATTTTATTATTATCTAATAGTTTTTCAGGAATTCTTGGTTGATATCCCCATAAGATGCAAGCAGAATCAGCTTCCTTTTTTGCATTACTCTCTGCAATTCTTGCTAAAAAAGTAAACGTTTTTTTTGAAATTGTTTTCATAAATAAAACCTCCATATTTTTATACTTCAGTTTTATATTTTTTTTACTCATTTTCAATAGTTATTACACGAACTACTCATTTTTTGCACCAAATACCAAAATAGCGAAAGACCGAAGTCTTTCGCTATAATGTGGGTGTGATAAATGCTATTTTTTTATAGCTCTTCCAACTGCGATAAGTATACAAGCACCGATAACACCACTGATAATACCACCAATAGGACCAGCGAAGTGAATACCGATAAGTCCAAAGAGTGCTCCAGCGATAGCACCACCAACGATACCTAAGATAATGTTAATGATAACACCGAAGTTTGAACCCATAAGCTTGCCTGCAAGCCAACCTGCAACGCCACCGAAAACTAAGCTAAAGATAAAATCTAACATAGCGACCTCCTAAAAAAGTTTCATATGTATATATTCGACACATATCATATAAATCATTATATCACTCTGAGGAAATTTTTTACAA
>JAGAKD010000264.1 GCA_017625815.1 Lachnospiraceae bacterium
TAATTTCCATCTCTAAAACTTAATGAAAACTTTATATCTTCCTCATCAAAATTATCATTATTAAAAACAACTGATAACTTTCCTTGTAATCCACAAATAAGTTTAATCATCTCAACAAAAGATTTATCCAATGATTTATTAAGTGTTACTTTTTCCAAAATAACATCTACTTTTCTACTATTAGAATAATTTTTTGAAGGAAGAATATCTTCCAAAACATTTACAATGTTTTCTCTTGGTAATTCTTTTTCCATATATGATGATACACTTGTACACAAATTTTCATATATTTCTTTTAAATCACCGATACCCTCTTCATTTAAATTGGAATTTAAAAAGTGTCCTCTATGCTTAAACATATTTAGAATAGCAAGAAACACTAACCTAACGTCATGTTCATCTGAGGAATAAATCAATTCTTTTCTTAAATGAAATATCGTAGGATATTTCAAATAATATTCTTTATCACTAAAATTAGTCCCTGAAAAAAGTGAAAATGGCTGATATTCATTTTTATCTTCTATATGATATTTGCTATCATCCAATCGTTGATAAAATCCCGGATCTACCTTATCTATAGCGTCAGCAAAAAATTCTCTTAGATAGCCTATACGAACCTGTTCTCGTTGACGTCTTCTTCTCGATGTTCTAAACGAGCGACGTTCTGCAGCAGATTTTGCCTCAGAAAACAATCTAACTCCCCATAAATCCTTTCCTTTTGCTCTGAGTAAGTTGTATTCTGTATCTGTTACAGCCCATCCTAACGATGATGTTCCCATATCCAATCCTAAATAGTAATCTTTAACCATAGTAAACCTCCCCAAAAATCATTTGACTTTAATGTAAAACAATGTTACTATTACTACATAATTTACAAGGTGAGTTCAAATAAGGATTTATCCGACATCACTCTTGAGTCCGCATTGTGCGGGTACTAAAAGTCCCTTAGAAAGGGACTTTTATTTATAATACAACACAAATTCACGAATATCAATTATCTATTATATAAAAATCTTTACATTAGAGTAATATTTAGTTCATTGCTTTATCTTTCTATTTCCCAAAGAACTTTGATAATTGAATAAAGGTCTTTACACCATTTTAAATCCACCGTATAATTATATATATTGATTTATAAAGGTGGTGGAAAGTGTGGAAAGTATGACATTGGAAGAACAAAAGCAAATCCTTATCGATTCATATATTAACTTAATGCGAATTAAAAAATGCCAAAAAGAAATTAATGAAGAATTAGAATATCAAATCAGAACAACAAAAGTCAAATTATCAAATTTCAGTATTGATGTTTCCCAACTTGAATATTAATTAAGTAACTATCAACCTTGGTGTAAAGATCTTTATTGAATTATTATATTTCATAAAAAAATAGAACCGACAAATGTCAGTTCTATTTTTTTAATGTACTTAACTAAATTATCTTAGTATTTGTCATATTTTTCAGCTAGTTTATTGAAGTAATCCATATGAGAGTTAACCTTAGCACTCATTGTATCATAGGCATTTTCCTGTCTAAGCTGCATGGTAATTTCATTATAGTCAGACTGTGCAAGGATTGACTCCATTTTTATGTAGGTTTCGTCCTTTAAAAATTTAGTTTTTATAGCACGTAAACCATCTTTATAGCCAAGTTTCTCTCTAAATTTAACAGCGTTATCTGTAAAATTTAGGGTTCCACTTATAATATCCCCCAAATCATGACTTGGATATATAGTTGTAAATGTAGCATCTGGCCATTTATCCTCTTTTAATACCTTGCCATGTTTAAGACCAATTACAATAAATTGTCGTATTCCTGCATCATATAGCGGCTTAATTGGTTCGTTATCACATATTCCACCATCTCTATAGTAGTTTCCATCAATCTCAACAGCCTCATATACAAGAGGTAATGCTGTGGATGCAAGTAAAATCTTTTTGATTGTCTCAATATCATAATCTGATAATTTGCGATATTCAGCCTGAACATTTTGAGTTGTTGGGTCTAATTTGCATATAGAATTATAAATATCATAGGAACAATTCTTTATTTTATTAAAATCGATGTATTTCTCCATAATTTTTATTAATTCATCCCTAGAGAAAAATGGTTTATTTTCTATAAGCATCTCTAGATCAACGTCAAATATTGTATCCATATCAACATCAATCCAAGCCTTTAGCATCATCTCCACGTCATCCATTGCATAAAGCATAGCATTTATAGCGCCAATTGAAGCACCTGATATAGCAACCACGTCATCGAGATATCCATTTTCCTTCAAGGCTTTAAGCACACCTATTTGATAAGCACCTTTTCCGCCGCCACCCGAAAGAACAAGACCAACGCCTTCTTTTATAGAATTTTCACCCATATAACCACACCCTTACTATACAAATAATATGTCTTTTGTAACACTAATATTATATAATAAAATTATATCTATATATACTTAAAATATCCAACAATATAGTACTATCTAGGTGCCATAAGCTTAGAAATTCCCGCTTTTAGCCCATCAATAGTAAGTGGAAACATATCATAAATCTGAGCTAATGTAGCTTCAGACTCCATCCATGAAAGTGATGTTAATCCACCATGAAAACGTGGATTAAGCCATATAGCCTTTTTATATTTGCTTCTAAATAACTGATTCCATTCATAGCCTGAACGGCCATCATTTGGACCTCTATAGTTACCATTTAGGTCAAAAAGCTCTTCTGGAGCCATCTGAGCATCACCTACGATAATCACCTTGTAATCCTTGTCAGTATGTTTAAAAACATAATCAAGGTCTACCCAATTACCCATTTCACACTCAGCATCCTTATAAACCTTACTGTAAATACAGTTATGGAAATAATATGTTTTTACATCCTTAAAATGATTTGCCTTATGAACCGCTTGGAACAAGTCGTTACAAAGCTCACTAAAAGGTAACATAGTTCCACCACAATCAAACAATAAAAGAAGCTTAACCGAATTTTTACGTGGTTTATCAAATTCTAATTTAAGGTAACCACCATTATTACAGGTTGAATCAATTGTGGCATCCAAATCAAGCTCAGTTCTTGGAACATCTAGCTTCGTTGAAAACTGTCTAAGTCTTCTAAATGCAACCTGAAATTGTCTTATATCCAAGGTCTTATCATGTCTGAAATCTGCGTATTTACGCTCTCCCATTACCTGAAAAGCACTTCTCATACCTGTTTGGCCACTAACTCTAAGTCCTCCAGGGTTACGACCATGGTGACCAAAGGCAGAACCTCCACTAGTTCCAATCCAGTAATTACCACCATTATGTTCTTCTTTTTGTTCAGTAATTCGTTCTCTGAACATTCTTTTAGTCTCTTGCATATCTCGTTCAGTATCGAACTTATAGATATCCGCATTTAAGTCTTTGGTATCCATCTCGCCTTTATCGAGAAATTTCATTATATCTGCTGGTAATTCTTCACCATAATGAACATTTTTAAAATATTCCATAAAGGCGATGTCAAACTTATCAAAATCCGACTCTGTTTTAACTAGGATCATTCGTCCTAAATTATAGAGACCTTCCAAAGAAGAATAAGCAAGACCCTTGTCTAAAGCTTCCATATATGTAATCCATTCAGTCATGGATATTTTTAATCCTTTTTCTCTACATACATACAAGAAATCTGTAAACAATTAAAGTACTCTCCTCTTTTTAACGATGTCTATATCTTCATCCTTCTTAATTAAAACACCAAGATAAGGTAGCTTTGTTCTAATTGTCTCTGGGTCAATACCACCTAAAGTTAGAGCATTTAACCAGTCAATAAGCTCTGAAGTACTTGGTTTTTTACGAACCTCTTTTATATCTCTAATCCAATAAAATGTGTCCATAGCCTGTTTTAAAAGGTTTTCATCAATATTTTCAAAATGAACTCTTACAATCTCATCCATTTCCTCTTTTTCAGGGAAACTAATATAGTGGAATATACATCTTCTAAGAAAAGCATCAGGAAGTTCTTTTTCTGCATTAGATGTTATAATTACTATAGGTCTAGTCTTAGCCTTTATAGTTTCCTTTGTCTCATGAATATAAAACTCCATCTTGTCAAGCTCCCAGAGCAAATCATTAGGGAACTCAAGATCAGCCTTATCAATCTCATCAATAAGAAGAATAACCTGCTCTTCTTCCTTAAATGCTTCGCCAAGTTTTCCAAGCTTAATATATCTTCTTATATCATCTACTCCCTCTTCACCAAACTGGCTATCGTAAAGTCTCTGAATAGTATCATATACATATAAACCATCCTGAGCCTTTGTAGTAGACTTAATATTCCAGATATATAGCTTCATGCCAAAGGCCTGACTAATTGCCTCAGCAAGCATAGTTTTACCTGTTCCCGGTTCACCTTTAATAAGAAGTGGCTTTTCAAGGGCTCTAGCTACGTCTACAGCAGCCATAAGCTCAGGTGATGCAACATATTCTTTTGATCCTGTAAACTTCATATCGTTCATAAGTTTATTCTCCATAAAATGAGTTAGTTATAATAAATGTAAGGAATTATTCTCTAATTTGGCCATTGCCATAGATAATATACTTAGTTGATGTAAGTGCAAGTAATCCCATTGGACCTCTTGCATGAAGCTTCTGAGTTGATATACCAATCTCTGCTCCAAAACCAAACATAAATCCATCTGTAAATCTAGTTGAAGCATTTACATATACGCAAGCTGAATCTATCTCACTTAAAAATCTCTGTGAGCTCTGATAATCCTCAGTAATAATAGCTTCTGAATGACCTGTGCTATACTTATTGATATG
This sequence comes from Lachnospiraceae bacterium, assembly GCA_017625815.1. GTDB lineage: Bacteria > Bacillota > Clostridia > Lachnospirales > Lachnospiraceae > Coprococcus_C. The sequence continues at coordinate 4,797 of JAGAKD010000264.1, forward strand.
CTCTATGGCCTCATCAATATTATCAACTATCTTTGCAGATATTATCTTAGCAAGGTACTCTGTACCATAATCTTCTTCATTTGCCACGGCAATATATGATGAAAGTGCTTGTGCTGCTTCGTCACCACGGATTTCACAATCATTTTCCTTAAGCATAGTTGCTATAGCAGGTACTGCAACAGCCGCTATATCCTTGTGTATAACTAAAGATTCACAAGCGTTGCACACGCCTAAACGCTGTAATTTTGCATTTTTAATGATAGGGATAACCTTTTCCATATCTGCTGATTTATCAACGTAAATATGGCAATTTCCAGTACCTGTTTCAATAACTGGAATTGTTGCATTTTCAACAACTGTTCTAATAAGTCCAGCACCACCTCTTGGTATAAGAAGGTCAACATACTGGTTCATCTTCATAAATTGTCTTGCTACCTCTCTATCTGTGTCTTCGATAAGGCTAATAGCATCTGGTGTAACTCCTGCTTCGCTTAAAGCAGCTTTTATAACCTTAACTAAAGCTATATTGGAGTGAATACAATCGCTTCCACCACGAAGAATCACAGCATTTCCTGTCTTAAAGCAAAGGGCAAATGCGTCAACTGTAACATTAGGTCTAGACTCATATATTATACCAATAACACCCATTGGAACTCTTTTTTGGCCAATCAAAAGACCGTTAGGACGTTCTTTCATAGAAATAACTTCTCCAACAGGGTCCTCTAAAGCAACCACCTGACGAATCCCCTCAGCCATGTCCTCAAATCTTGCGGTTGTAAGTCTGAGTCTATCTAAAAGTGCCTCTGACATATTGTTTTTAATAGCATTTTCAATATCTATATTGTTTGCTTCTATAATTTCATCTGCATTTGCCACAAGAGCATCTGCAACCTTAAGTAACGCGTTATTCTTGTCATTTACGCTAAGTCTGGCCATCACTCTTGACGCAGCTTTTGCCTTTACTCCTAATTCTTTAAGCATATCTAATTTCCCTCCAAATCATTTTGTTCACTTTGTTTTTTTGCTAAATTTTGTGCCAGCAAATCATTTTGTTGTCTAATTAATTCATTCTGTTCTTGTAATAAATTATTTCTCATTTCTGTATTTTTACTAGATTTATTTATGGACTTAAATACAAATCTTATTGGAATTACAAACAAAACATATATTCCCAGAATAAAATATGTTGTTAATAAAAAAAATGATATACTAAACGACTTATTTAAATCGTCAAAATCCAGTGATATATTTTTATCAGATAGTTTTGAAAAAACAATTATCAATATAATAAATAGTAAGAAAAGTAAAGCAATTTCTTTGTCATTATTATACTTACATAATGCATATATACAAAATGCAATGTATGAAAAAACTATAATTTCACCACTAGGAATAATTTTATATAAAGCGTCTCCAAAACCGAATATAGCAATTGTAAATAATATGTATGCAATAAAGTTCTTTTTATTTCCATTCATATAAAATCCCCCTCAATTTATCTTAAATACATCACTATCACTAACAATAATATCTGGTTTAATATCATGGTCTTCAGCTGGTATAAATGGCATAATCTGAAAGTTATAGCACACAGCTATGGTCTTACAACAAGGATTATCAGATAGATATCTATCATAGTATCCACCACCATATCCTATACGTCCCATATCCTCAGAAAATGCAACACCTGGCATTATAATTAAAGTATCCTTATCCGGCTTTAATATATCTTCTGAATCGGGCTCTAATATGCCGTACTTGCCTTCTATGAGCTTAGTATTGCTGTCAAATCTATAAAATTCCATATGTTTATCTACAATCTTAGGTAGCCATATGTTTTTGCAACGTGCAAAAGCATTTCTCATAAGTAAATCCAAATTAACCTCATTGTTAATTGGCATATAAAGTACAATATCCTTGCAATTTACATATAACTGTTGCTTTATTACACGATTACATATAACCGTTGATAGTCTATTTAAATAATCACTATCAAAGCTTTTTCTTATATCTAATATTATGTCTCTAATTTCTTTTTTTGTAGCCATAGCTATTCCTTATTGTTTTTTCTTTTTATTTGGTATATCAGCAACATGGGTCACAGAACCATCCGCTTCTACTATATCTACTTGTTCTAATACACCTCTTAGATTCTTCTTAAAATCGTCTATAAATTGTCTTCTTAAGATAGCCTGCTCTTCTTTTTCTTCCGGTGTTAAACCTTCAGCGGTCTTACTTTTTCTTGCTAACTCATTTATACGATTGATTCCTGCTTCCGTCATATCTAAACCCACCTGTTATCTATTTTAAATATCCCTTATGAACAATAAAGTCCACAGTATTAAAATCCTCAGCATCATGTGCTAGGAATAATGTTCCCACATCATCTCCGTCCATAAGACAGTTGATAAGATTTAAGTTAGATGCATCTAAAATAGCCATATCTGCACCAGAATCTGTGGCAATTTGTGCTGCGGCAATCTTAGTTGACATACCGCCTGTACCATAATTTGTAACAGCACCCTTTGCCATATCCTTTAACTCATCTGTTATAGTCTCAACTATAGACAACTTAACAGCATCTGGATTTTTGTGTGGATCATCTGTATAAAATCCATCAATATCAGTTAATAAAATAAGTAAATCTGCCTTTATAAGATGTGCAACTATGGCAGAAAGTGTATCATTATCACCGAATTCAATTTCTTCTGTTGCAACAGTATCATTTTCATTGACAACAGGAATAACATCCTGCTGCAAAAGCTCATTTAATGTATTTTCAGCATTGCGACGACGCTCATCATCTGTTATAGCATCAAAGGTAAGGAGAACCTGTGCTGCAAGATGATTATATTCCATAAATAGCTTCTGATATATCATCATAAGCTGTCCCTGTCCAATTGCTGCACAGGCCTGCTTCATTGAAAGAGTTTTTGGCTTAACCTTAAGACCTAAAGCCTGAAAACCAACGCCAATAGCACCAGAAGAAACAAGTACAACGTCTTTTCCTTGGTTTTTAAGGTCACAAATTATTCTAACAAGCTTTTCTAGCTTTCTAAAATCAACTCCACCAGTCTCTTCGTGTAAAAGTGATGAAGAACCAATCTTAATTACAATCTTCTTTTTATCCTTAAGTGTTTCTCTATAATTCATAACATATGCCTTTCTTATAAGTTATTTAGAGTGAATTAATATAAGCGGCAACAGCTTCTGCAACCTTAATACCATCAACAGCAGCTGAGGTGATTCCACCTGCATATCCAGCCCCTTCACCGCAAGGAAAAATACCTTGCACATCACTCATGAAATTATCGTTTCTTAATATGCGGACAGGTGATGAGGTTCTTGTCTCAACCCCTGATAAAACAGCATCTTCACAGGCAAAACCTTTAAGTTTACTGTCATAATAAGAAATCCCTTCAATTATAGCATTATTTACATATACTGGCAAACAATTATTAAGGTTTCCTAATGTGTATTTTCCCTTAATATTAGGGGAAATATGGCCTAACTTTTCGGTAGGCTTATTAGCCTTAAAATCCTTAAATAACTGAACTGGAATACTGCCTTTTCCCTCAATATATGCAAGTTTCTCATATTTTTTCTGAAACTCTACACCAGACAAAACATGATTTCCAAAACCAGCTTTTTTAAAATCCTCCGGTGTAACATTTACAACTATTGCACTGTTTGAGTTGTTCTCATCTCTGCCATGATTACTCATTCCGTTTACAACGGATTGTTCCATATCAGAAGATGCATTTACAACAAATCCTCCTGGGCACATACAAAAGCTATATACACTTCTGCCCTCAGATGATCTAAATGTCATCTTATAGTCCGCTGCAGGAAGTAGCTTTGCTGCATCACTTTTGCCATATTGAGCCTCATCTATCATAGTTCTTGGATGTTCAACACGCACACCAATAGCGAATGACTTTGGCTTCATAGGAAGCTTATTATCATTAAGCATAACAAATGTATCTCTAGAGCTATGTCCAATAGCAAGAACTAAGGCATTTGTCTCATAAGTCATAGATGTATTGTCTGTCAGATTTTTAACTTTAATATCAATAATTCCGTTATTACGCTGATTATAGTCAATAAATTGACTGTTAAAATGTATCTTTCCACCTAGAGAAAGAATTTCTTTTCTCATATTAGATAAAACATTTTTTAGCTCATCTGTGCCAACGTGCGGTTTATTAAGATATCCTATATCTTCCGGAGCACCAAAGCTTATAAAATCCTTTATAAATGCTCCTATACGACCCAATCTATCCTTAATGCCAGTATTAAGCTTACCATCAGAAAATGTTCCTGCTCCACCTTCGCCAAAGGACACATTTGAATTAGGGTTTATAGACTCACCCATCCAAAATCCTTCAACATCTTTGGTTCTGTCCTCAACCGGTTTTCCTCGTTCAATAATAATGGGATTAAAACCCGCTCTAGCTAAATATAATCCACAAAAATATCCAGCTGGTCCTGCACCGATTATTATAGGCGCCATACCATTATTAGCTACTTTTTTTGTCGGAAATACATATTCGCCAGTATCTGTTGACATAATATTATTATTGTTTCTGTTTTTCGCAAGTATTTGTTTTTCATTGGAACAACTAACATCCACGCAATAAATGTAAAATAAATTATCTTTATCTCTAGCATCAATAGATTTTTTTACAATACGTTCTAGTTTATATTCATTTGTCTTAATTAATTTACTTATTTTATCCTTAAGTAATTCTTCACCTGAAGAAACTGGCACTTTTATCTGATTTAGTCTAATCATTATATAGCCTTTCCTGCTGCAATACCTGATAAAACAGCAAATGTAAGATTGTATCCTCCACAGAGACCATCCATATCTAATAATTCACCAACAATATGAAGTCCAGGACATATTTTAGAGCTGAAATCTATGGGATTTATCTCCTTTAAATCCACTCCCCCAGCACACACTTGTCCACTTTCAAAATCTCTTAAGGATTTAATTGTTACTTTAAATTGGTTAAGGGTTACAATAAGGTTATTTATTGTCTCATCATTCAATTGGCTTACTTTTGTTTTCTTATCTATTCCTTGTAAATCACATACATAAGCTGCAAGTTTATCATTGACAAACGAATTAAGAAAAGCAAGTATTGTTCTATCTTTAGAAGCCTTAGCAATCTGTCCTAGAATTATATCTTCTGTAGACCTTATAGTGGTAAAATTATTTTGTTCTTGGATATCACGTAGAAAATCTATGCAAACCACTGGCTTTTTACCCTGTTTTAGTAATCTTCCAACCTTTGAGGATAAGTTAAACATCATAATTCCAGACACACCGTAATCGGTAATCTGAAGTTCACCAACTTCATTACCCATAACTTCTCCACAACCATCTTCAAATAAAACTGCGGAAGCTTTAGCTCTAATACCACTAATTGGTGAAAAATCCTCTTCTGTAATAAGACCACAAAGAGCTGGATTTATTTGAATGATATTGTGTCCAAATTTTTTCGCTAATTTATAGCCTGTATCATTTCCTCCTAAACTTGGATATGCTTTACTTCCATTAGCCAAAATAAGCTTCTTTGATGTAATTTTCATATCGGAATGTGAAACAATATATGTTTCATCTGTATCAATAACAATATCCTTTATCTTGGTATTAAGTACAATTTCCACATTGTAATTATTCAAGGCATCAATTAAAGCCCATACAACTGCTGATGCCTGCATTGATGCGGGATAGACATATGTATCATCAACATTAACTGTAGAAATACCAATTGAATTGAAAAATTCAATTACCTTACTAGTCAATTCCCCATCTCCAAAAGCATCTCTTATAAACGTCTCATAATCAGAATATGAAGAATTAAAATCTCTTCCTAAGTCAATAGACATATTAGTTAAATTACATCTTCCATTTCCTGTGGCATATAATTTTTTACCAAGTTTTTTGTTTTTTTCAAATAATATAACCTTTTTCCCTGCTTTTGCAGCGGTTATAGCGGCTGCCATTCCTGACATGCCGCCACCAATAACACATAAATCGTACATAAAATCTCCTTAGCTTGCTATTGACTCAAGAAAATCAAACATTTCCTCTCTAGTATCAAATTCTAATTCTTCAAGTAATTTATTGTAGGTTTTAATATCTGTGTTCATTAACAAGTTTGCATTAATATCTGTATATTCATAAATTGTATCTGATTGTCCAGTAAATACAACAACATATCCATTTCTTATACCTACACGAAAAGTATCTGTATGTTGCACATTACTAACCTCATTAAGGTTTTCTTCCTCAACTTGTGAATAATAATCAATCACATCAAGTGTGGCTTCTTCCGTTGTAGCTTGGACAGTATTTGCAACAATATCTTTTGAACTCTCAGAAAATTTTTGTCTTGAAACTATATATGCAACAAAAAAAACGAATACGGCTGCATATAAAATGCTTAGATATAAAAATAATTTCTTCATGGTA
>JAGAKD010000265.1 GCA_017625815.1 Lachnospiraceae bacterium
AGAGGGAGACCAGGGAGATACAGTATACTTCTTAAAATATCAAGATGCTATGTATCCTATTGAAGAGTATTTCTACGGGCTAATGGATGCTGCCTATTCTGGAGCTGTAGTATCAATAGCAAACATCAATAATCGTGGTGGTCTAAACAATAGTCCTGTGAGTCAACAAAAGGATGAAAGTCCCGAAGAGGCTGGCTATAGAAGAAGTGTTGCAATAAGAAGCAAAATATTAAATTTAACAGCAAGTGTTACAAGGTCTATGTAAAAAATATTTCAGAAACTCTTGACGTTGCTACAAAAATGTGGTATAATAATTATATATAAGAGAGATAAAGGAGAGATATAATATGAGTAAAATAATATTACCATTATTAAATAATACTAATATAATAGAAACTAAAGAAGTAACTTTAAATGAAAATACTTTCTTAGTTAAAACTTATCTACCAATGGAAGAGAAGATAAACTTGATAGAAACTGTAATGCAAAATTCAATAGAGTTTAACTTTGTAAATCCACTAAAGGTGGAAACTTATTTTAATGCCTTTATGGCTATAAAATATACAAATATAGATTTTTCAGAGTATTTAGAAGATATAGCAAATTTATATGATTTAGTTAATAGGGCAGGTATAATACAAGCTATAGTTGATAATGCTAATGAAGATTATAATGAATTATGGGATTATTGTCAATCTTTTATAAATAAATATGAAAACTATCAAAACTCTTTATATGGAGTAGTATCACAAATCATATCAGATATACCTGAAAAACTTGGTTCAGCTATGGATGAATTGGCTAGACTAGATATGAGTAAACTTCAAAATGTATTCCAGGAAATATCTGAAACTGGTGGAAATAGTGGTGCTTTAATGCAGTCAGTTTTCGGCAAGGACAAGAACAAGTAATTATTTTAAAAGTTTGCTATATATTTAATATAGCAAACTTTTTTTTATGCGAAAAAGGAGGTTAAAGGCATATGGCTAATATTAATTTTAATGTTGGTTTTAAAACCAACACTACTGGTTTGCAACAAGCAAAGAAAGAGCTTGAAAGTATAAAGAGCCAGGTCAAGGAAATAGAAAACGCCAATGGCAAAGGTGCTAAAGTTATTGATACTGAGCAACTTAAAAAAGCTAAGAGCGAAATAGATTTACTTGAGAAAGCTATGAATAAAGCATTTGACTCTGACACAGGAGTTATCAATGTCAGAAAGCTTACAGGAGAACTAAAAAAACAAGGAACTTCACTTACTGATATTCAAAAAAGATTTGAGCAGGTGGGACTAACAGGAACTTCAGTTTTCCAGGATATACAAAAAGAAATAGTAAAAACCGGGGCTGAAGTCAAAAAAACTGGTGGTTTCATTGATGATATGGCTCAAACATTATCTCAAACCATCAAGTGGAATATAGCTAGTAGTGCTGTAAACACGCTATCTGGTAATATTCAAAAGGCAGTTGGGTTTGTTAAAAGTCTAGACGAGTCATTAACTCAAATTCGAATAGTAACTGGTAAAAACTCGAAAGAGATGGAAGTGTTCAAAGAAGAAGCTAATGAAGCTGCTAAGGCTCTTGGACGTTCCACAACTGAATATGCTGATGCTTCGCTAATATTCTTCCAACAAGGGAAAAATGCAAATGAAGTTAAAAAGTTGACTGAGGCTACTCTTGCAGGAGCAAACATAACTGGAATGGAAACTGCTCAAACAGCAGAACTATTAACAGCAGTTATGAATGGTTATAAGTTAGAGGCTAGTCAGGCAATGGAAGTAACAGACAAGTTGGCAGCTGTTGGGGCGGCTACAGGTTCTGACTTCGAAGAAATGGCAACTGCAATGTCTAAAGTGGCATCACAGGCTGCGAATGCTCAAGTACCAATAGACCAATTAGGTGGTATGATAGCGACAGTCTCAACCGTAACTAGAGAGGCTCCAGAGGTTATAGGTACATCTTTTAAGACTATTATAGGTCGTTTAAATGATATACAAGTTGGTAAAGAGGCAGAAGGTTGGGATACAGGTAAAGTTGAACTTGCTTTAAATAAAGTGGGAATGTCTGTATTAGACCAAAATGGAAAACTAAAAGACTCTGGTATATTATTAGAGGAATTAGGTAATAATTGGGCAAAATTAAATAAAGAAAGTCAAGTTGCCGTTGCTAAGCAGGTTGCAGGTCTAGAGCAATATAACCGTTTAATTGCATTAATGGACAACTGGACAATGTATCAAGATGCTAGACTGGTTTCTGAAAATGCTCTTGGTGCGACAATGGAACAAAACTTAATTAGATTTGACTCATTGGATTATAAAATGAGTCAAGTACAAGGTGAAGCAGAAAGACTATATATGAACATAGTAGATGATGATGCTATGGGAAAAGTGTACGAGGGTGTTGAAAATGCTTTATCTTCTGTTAATGGTTTCATAGAAGGATTAGGAGGGGTTCAAAATACTCTTGGAGTTATAGGTGGTTTGGGAATACAAGTATTCTCAAAGCAGATATCTGAGTCTGTTGTAGATGCAGGTAAAAAGATATCCAACTTTAAAGACACTCTATCAAAACTAAATCCTAAAGAAATGGGACAGGCAACACAATTAAAAGATAGTGAGATTGCTGCTCGTAATGAAGTAATGTCAATCGAGGATTCACCAGAATATCAAAGGGCTTCATTAGATGTTGTAAATCAAAGAGTTAAATTAAGACAACAAGAAGAAATAGTATCTAAATCTTTAAGTGCTGAGGAATTAAGGCAATATCAAGCTAAAAAGGAACAGCTATTAGTTGAACAAGAAAAGCTTAAAGAAATGGTTAAACAAAGAGAGGAAGCTGTTAAGACTGCTAAGGAAACTGCTGAGAAGCATGGAGATGTTAAAATAAATGATAGCACAGACTTAGCTGAAGAGCAAAGAAAAGTATCTAGGGAGATAAATCTTCAAAGCGATTTAATAAGCGACCAAGCAAAACTAAGAAAGAATATAAGTGAATTAATACGAAGTGAAAATAAGGAAGAAAAACTTCAATCCTTAGAGCAAAAAGCACAATTAAATACTCTTACTAAAGAAGAGAAGATGTTATATCAACAGGTTACACTGGAAGGTTCTATAAAAGAATTACTTGAAGATGAATTCTTCTTAACAAAATCTTTAGTGGATGCTAGAGAGGCCGCTAATGACACTCTTAAAGAGTATGAAGATGAAATGAAACAAATCAAGGAGCATCAAGAAGCTCTTAATACTCTTGAAAAAGAAAGAAATGGAGAGTTAGTTTCTTCCGCAGAAAAGATGACTGGGGAGAATATCAAAGAACTTCAAGACCAGTTAGATGCTACTGAGAAGTTAGCTATTGCAAGAGAAGGCTTACAAGCGGGAATAGAGGTTATAGGTACAACTATTTCAACAATATCTGCTGTAAGTGGAGCAATGAAAACTTTAACTGATGATACTGCCACTGCAGAAGAGCAGATGAATGCATGGACTTCAACTGGAGTATCTGTTGCCACATCTGTTGGAATGTTAATTCCTACTTTATTATCATTAAAAGCAAGTTTAATAGGAGCTGGAGTTGCAGCAAGTTCATTCTGGGTTAGCTTACTAGGGCCAGCAGCTATAATAGCAGGTGTTGTGGCTGGAATTGGATTGTTGGCGGCAGGAATTGCCAAATTAGCATATGAATTTGACCCTGTTAATCAAGCAATAGAAAAGAACACAAAAGTCTTAGAAGAGAACAATAAAATAATTGATGAGTCTAGAAAAAGAACGTCTGACCTAAGGGATGCTCAATCTGCATTAGCAGAAGCTAAAAAAATGCAAGAATTAGGAATAGATGAAAGTGATTTAGAAGGGCTACAAAAATTCCAAGACTTACAGAATGAAATAGCTTCTAAAGCACCAGAGATGGTAGCATATTATGACGAAGAAGGAAATGCTATTATTAATCTTAATAGCGATATTAAGGACTTAATTAAAACTGAAGAGCAACTACAAAGAACTGCTCAAGCAGCAAAAGAGGCAAATAGAGATAGCTTTATCACGGAATACAAAGCATCTATTGAGGAACAACAAACTAAGATAGAAGCTAACCAAAATATATTAGAGCAAATTAGAAAGTCTGGAACGCACTACGACGCAATGACTGGAAAGACTTATAGTGCCGAAGATATAGGTGCTTTAACATCTGAAATTCAAAATGCTCAAAACGAAATTAGTAAAACCAAAACATCAATTAATCAAAATATCATTGACCCAATATATGGGGCAAGTGAGGCATATGATAAACTAGGAACTGTAAATCAAAAATTTGCAAGAAGCTTAATGGATGTTGGTAGAGTATCAGACCATATAGCTGACCCTTCTAGAATGGATAACTATGCTAGTATAGTAGATAGAGTAATGAATAATATGTCTACTAAAACTGCTGAAACTAATGAAAAATTAGAAGAAGCTAAAGAGAAATTGGCTGAACTACAAAGCACAGAAGGTGCAGACCAAACTCAAATAGAAAAACTTCAAGAGCAAGTAAAAACTCTTACGGCAGACTTAACAGAGGCTCAAGGGCCACTTGGTGAATTAACTGACATTGAAAGACAAAATGTAATGGAGATAGCTTCATTATTTGAGATAGCAGATGATAACTTAGACAGCTTCCTAGAGAAGATTGCAACTGCTACTGGTGATGCTGCAGGACTTTCTGCAACAATGGCTCAAGGTGGATTAGATGCAACACAACTTTCTGCAGATGCAGGAATGAGAACTTCTTTATCTGCTGGTGAAGATGCTATGATAGCACAAAGTAGAATAGACAGCTTGCAAGCGGAAAAAGAAAAATTAACTGAGTTAAAATGGGCGTATGATGAAGTTCAAAATGCTAAATTACTTGGTTTGGAGGTTGACAGAGAGGTTCAAGATTTATCCAGCCAATACTTAGCTAACTCTGAAGCCATTGCAGAAAATAGAAGTAATATGCTAGAAGCAGAAGAGGCTTCAAACAGTGCAAAGTTAGAGCAGTTAATACTTCAAAGAGAAGAGGCGGAACTTCAAGCACAGTTAAATGAGCAATATTGGGCGAATGTTGATGCTCTATTAGCTACAACTGAAGGATATAATGAATTGGCTGATGCCTATAATAACTCGGTCGAGTCTATGGGTAATGTAGATGAACTTCAAGAAAGTTTAAATCAAGCATTTGCTAGTAAAGATATCAATAAGTTAATGAGTTCTCTTGATGACTATGCAGATAAAATACCAGGTCTTGGTGATGCATTAAAGCAAATGGCAGATGGTAGTGAAGATGGATTTAATAAAGTTAAAAATATTATAGATAGTGTTGCAGACCAACAAGGTAGAATGTATGCTAAGATGAAGGGTACAGATACAGCTTATTGGGCTGAGTTTAATAGCAGAAACAAAAATCAAACTGCTTTAATAGAATATGAGTACGGCGTAAGAGCATCAGATTATAACAACTATCAAGAATATGAACAAGCGATTAACTTAGCGGCAGAACAAGGCAAAAGAAGAAATCTTGATGAAACAACTCGTAATGCAATATTAAACTATAATGAAGAAGAGTTAGCAAAATGGCAACAAGAAAACAATATGCTTGGATATAATGCCGAATCTAACCAAAAGCAAGCTCAGAATACCGCAGAAAGTGCTTCGTCTCAAGCAATGACATTTGGTGCGCTGAGAGATGCAGGATTTACTATATGGCAATCTTTAGCTATATCTATTGCTAATATTTGGGACGGTATAGTAAATGGTGCTATTGGTGCAGTTAATGCTGGTATAGGAATGGTCAATAGTGCGATAAAAGGTGTTAATAATATAATCAATAGCTTTATAAGTGGAATTAATAGTATGCTTAGTGCTATTGGTAAGATACCAGGAATACCTACTATACAAATACCTAAAGTTTCATTTGGTAGTATACCTACTATTGGTAAGGTTTCTAATACTGCTGGTGCATTAATGAATAAATATTCTCCATCAACAAGTTCAACGCCTAACTTTAATTTTGACTATGGAGCAGGAGACAGTACAATAGACAAGAAGCCAGGCGGAGGAGGAAGCTCTGGAAGTGGAGGCTCTGGACCTGGAAACACTGGACCTGGAGTAGGTGGCGGTGGCTCTGGAGGCAAAAAACCTTCTGGTGGAAAAGGCAGTGGCGGAAAAGATAGTGGTGGCGAAGATGTAGAGGATATGGAGTGGGAAAAAGATATTTACCACGACATAAATGCAGAGTTAGAAAGAAAGGATAAATTACTTTCTCAACTACAAAAGCAACAAGACAAGCTATATGGTAAAGAGTTATTAGATAATTTAGCCAAACAAAAGAAACTTCTACAAGACCAACAAAAACTATATGAACAAAAATTAGCACTCCAAAAACAAGAGGCTAAGAATCAAGCAGACTCTTTAAAATCGCAAGGAGTTAAGATAGATGGTGCAACAGGAATGGTGCTTAACTACAATGATATTATACAAGCTAAGGTTAATGCAGCTAATAAGCTATCTGGCGAAGAGAAAGAGGAAGCAATCAAAAAGGTCGAGGAATTTATAGAGGCTATTGAGAACTATGAAACATTAGTTAACGAAACTATATGGGAAACTCAAGAAGCTATCCAAGATACAATAGATGCTCAAAGAGAGATATTCCTACAAGAGTTTGACTATAAAATACAAATTCAGATGGAATTATCAGAAGATTTCCAAAAGGCTTTAGATTTCCAAAAGGAATTAAATAAGGACTTTGAAGACTCATCTGAAAATATGGAAATGACTTCTAAGCAAATG
>JAGAKD010000026.1 GCA_017625815.1 Lachnospiraceae bacterium
ATGAGCTATGGACAGGTGTTAAGCGAAAAACAGACTAGAATAATTATGGATATACCAGAAGATGATATCCTTATCAATGCACCAGATGAAATGGGCATTAAGGGAGAAAACATATACGAGGACGCAGATGCCTTTTTAGAAAAAATCAATTTAAGCAAGGAAATAGCAATTCCAAAATACATGGAATTAGTTAAGGAGGAAGAAGCTTGAGTGATACATTAATGACATATGATATGTTACAGACAATTGCAGATAATCCAGAGATAAATTTAACCCAAGATGAGATTGCTTTAGTAGACAAATTCGCTAGCGAAATTGATCTTACTAATTCTACAGCGGTTATTACATATGGTGCAGATATTCAAAAGAAATTATCTGAGTTATCAGGAAGTATGCTTACAAGCATTAATACTCAGGATATAGATGATATTGGTGATACTCTTGAGGAAACCATAGGCTACCTAAAATGCATAGAAGAAGAGGAAGATAAATTTACTCTTTTTAAGCGTAAAAAAGAAATGTCTATGCGAACCAGATATAGAGAGGCAGAGAAGAATATTGATAAGGTAAGTAACACATTACAGGAGCATCAGGTTCGACTTATGAAGGATTGTGCTATGTTAGACCAGATGTATCAGATGAATGTAGCATATTTCAGAGAACTTAATATTATGATTGCTGCTGGAAAGAAAAAATTAGATGACACAAAGTTAATTGATTTACCAGCCCTTGAGCAAAAGGCTATACAATCAGGTCTTGCCCAGGATTCACAGGCTTGTAATGATCTTAGAAACCAGATGGATAGATTAGAGAAGAAGATATATGAATTAGAACTCACCAGGAGTATATCTCTTCAGGCTGCGCCTCAGATTAGACTTATTCAGTCTAATCAGGCAACTATGGCAGAGAAGGTTCAGTCTACATTACTTAACACGATTCCTTTGTGGAAGAATCAGGTTGTGCTTGCACTTGGTATGGAACATACTAAGCAGGCAGCAAAAGCAGATGCAGAGATTAGTCAGATGACCAACAAGCTACTCATAAAAAATGCAGAGACATTAAAGCTTTCTTCTGCACAGGCTATGCAGGCTTCTAACAGGGGCTTTGTAGATGTGGCCACTCTTGACACTACCAATAAGCTTCTTATAGAGAGCTTAGACGAGGTAGCACGTATTCAGCAAGAGGGCAAGGCTAATAGAAGTGTAGCTGAGATTGAATTAGTTAGAATTGATGAGGAAATGAAAAACAGATTACAGACATTGTAGTGTATAGATTAGATAGGAAATTTTTTACCCACATTAAAATGAGACTAGAGTAAGAGAGGTAATGCCAATGAAGTCAATCAGAACTAAATTACTAATTTTAACCCTAAGCTGTGTAATGATTTCAACAGCAGTAGCGGTATCTATAAGCATTTTAAATTCTAGTAAACGTTTGAGACAAGATGCATTTACAACACTAGAGCTTATGTGCACTGAGAAGAAAAATGCCTTAGAAGAAATGCTTAGAGATGTGGAACAGGGTGTTACTGCTATATATGAGTACGCTATTAACTTTATGCCTAAGGAAGATGATTTGTGGGAGAACTATGAGCTTAGAAACGAGTACATCGAAATGGTTGAAGATGTGGCCCTGATTGTTGCGGAGAATACAGACGGTGCAGTTGCCGTTTATTTTAGAGTAGCTCCAGAGCTGGTGGATGGTAGAAGTATCGGAAGCTTTATGGCAAAGAATGAAGAGGGTGTATTTCGTGACAAGCAGTTGACAGATATTTTAGCTTATGAGCGAGATGATGTGGAGCATGTGGGCTGGTATTATATTCCTATGGATAATGGTGGACCAACCTGGGTGGAACCATATATCAACAAAAATATTGATATACCAATGATATCCTATGTTATACCTGTATATGTTGATGGGGTTGCTATCGGCGTTGTAGGAATAGATATTGATATGGAACTGCTTTACAGCAGTGTTGATGAAGTAAAAGTATATGAAACTGGATATGCCTTTCTAATGAACCAAGAGGGTGAAATAATTAACCATACCGATTGCCCTCATGGAGTTATCAAAGAAGAAGTAGAAGGTGATATGGCTAGACTCAAAGAAAAAATACATGAGTCACAAAGTCAGGATGCGGTTGTTGCTTATAAGTGGAATGGGGAAGACAAGTACCTTATGTCCGAAAAGCTTAGCAATGGAATGTATTTCACTGTATGTGTTCCTAAGGCTGAGATAGAAGCACCAAGAAGGGATATGGTGAAATATTCCATAGTCTCTATGTGGATTGTATTAGGTGTATTTTTACTATTAACCATTCAATTAACAAGAACCATGGTTAAGCCGCTAAAGGAGCTTACTGCAACAGCAGAGAGAATGGCTCAATCCGACTTAGATGTTGAGGTTAAGTGCAAAACAAAGGATGAGGTAGGAACTCTGGCAAGCAGTATTCAGAAAATGGCTGACAGCCTAAAAGCCCATATAAATCAAATTAACAATATGGCATACTGGGATAGTCTTACAGGGCTCAAAAGTAATGCTTCATATAACCAGATGGCCGACAAGCTTGACAAAGAAAT
>JAGAKD010000266.1 GCA_017625815.1 Lachnospiraceae bacterium
CCAATTCAGGAGGAAATAATGAAGTATACCATTAATCATATTTCTACTGGTGAGAATGAAGTAATAGTTAATTACCTTAATATGAACTCTGAGGTAGAAAGAATAATTAATTTCATAAAGGGTGAGCGAACTAAGCTTATCGGTTGGAGTGACAAGGAGCAAAAGCTTATAGATAGCAAAGCTATATTGTACATAGAAACTGTGGATGGAAAGACCTTTGCTTATACCGAAGAAGATGTTTTAAGACTTGAGTATACCTTGAGTCAGCTTGAACAGTTGCTTAATGATATAAATTTCTTTAGATGTAGCAAGTCTATGATTATAAATATTGATAAGGTGGATAGTCTAAGAAGTCTACCATCGAACCGCATAGATGCTCAAATGGTAAATGGAGAACATATTATGATTTCTCGTACCTATGCATCAGATTTTAGAAGAATACTTAGGAAAGGAGCACATTATGAGTAAAAAGAATAATGGATTAACCGGATTAGAGAAATATCTGTTAGAAGAAATAGGCGTAGAATTCAAGGCTTGTATATATTTCTTTTGTTATTTGTTTTTTTACAGTATGTATAAGCTCCTTGGAGGAAGTACCAGTGCAAGTATAATCCATATGGCGGAGATGATATTCTTAACCTATATAATGTGTTATGTTCAGATATACTTCATGAAGAATTTTGACGAGGGTGAGGAGTTTAAGCTGAAGGAACTTCTTCTTAGTATGCTGTGTGGAGCAATTTTTACCATAGCATCCTGGTTCTTTGGTTGGTTTGATAAAAATGTACCAGTGACCATAGGATTTTTTGCCTTTGTTGTATTTGCATATTTTTGTGGATTTTTGGTATATAAGATTAGAAGAACTTTAGAGTCTAAGGCGTTAAATAATGACCTTAAAGCATTTAAGGAAAGGGGAAAAGTAAATGAGTAAGGTAATAGAGATAGAAAACTTAACAAAATATTATGGTAAGTATCGCGGCGCAGAAAATGTAACATTTTCTGTGGAGGAAGGTGACATATTCGGCTTTTTGGGACCAAACGGAGCAGGAAAGTCCACCACAATTCGTTCTATGCTAGGACTTATACATTTTGAAAAAGGAAATGTTAAGATATTTGGCAAGGATCTTAAATCAGCCAAGGAAGAGATACTTTCCAAGGTGGGTTATATGCCATCAGAAGCTATGTTTTATCCGGATATGAGGGTTAAGGATGTAATAAAGATGGCTGCAGATATAAGAAAGCTAGATTGTAAGGCTGAGGCGGATAAGCTGTGTGAAAGACTTAAGGTAGATACAGAGAAGAAGATTAATGAACTTTCTCTAGGTAATCGTAAGAAGGTAAGTATAGTATGTGCTATGCAGCATAAGCCTAAGCTTTTTGTGTTTGACGAACCGACTAGTGGTTTAGACCCACTTATGCAGACAGAGTTCTTTAAGCTTATTAATGAGTATGTGGAACAGGGTGCAACTTGTATGCTTTCAACTCACGTACTTTCAGAGGTTAAGAATTACTGTAAGAATGTAGCTATAATGAGAGAGGGTAAGCTCATTAAGGTTGACACCGTTGCAGAGATTACTAAAACCAATGCCAAGAGAATCAAGATGATAAGAGATGGCAAGCAAGAGAATTTCTTGTACAAGGGAGATTTGAACAAGATTGCAGATGAATTAGTAGGTCACAATATAGAAGATATCTTAATAGAGGATCCTTCCTTAGATGAGATATTTATGCACTATTATGAGAAGTAGGAGGTGAAGTTATGTTAACTATATATAAGCATGAAATGAAATTATTATATAAGACATTTTTAATATGGACCTTGGCGGTTGGAGGTATGTGCTTCGTATGTATATTACTTTTCAACTCTATGAAGGATACTATGTCAGGTATGGCTGAAAGCTTCTCTCAGATGGGAGCATTTGCAGATGCATTTGGTATGAGTCAGTTAAGTATCGCA
>JAGAKD010000267.1 GCA_017625815.1 Lachnospiraceae bacterium
CCGACTGAGTTGCATAAATACTTATATATCCATTTCCATCATTGTTAGCACTTACCTCATTATAGTTTTCTTCCATTATTCCAAGCTGATAAGTATAATTGTATTCCTCTATCTGCTTGTTTAGTTTAAGCTTCTCCAATTGACAAGATAACTGTTCGTAAAGATATGGCTCAGCCTCTTCTACCTCTGTGGCATCTGAATCTGTAGCCGTTGGAGTTTCTACCGGAGCATTGGCCGACTCATATGCAAGAGCCATTTCAGCTTCAAGCTGTTTGATTTGTTCATCGTAACTTGCCATAGCACCTGTGTGACTGGCTTTTAAAGAGTCAATATTATTACGCATCTCAGCCAACATTGCACTTCCTTCGTTTGTCTCAATAGTACATATCAAATCGCCACTCTCAACAGTGTCACCGTCTGCAACCGCTACACTTGAGATAGTACCCTCATACTCAGAATAATATTTTTTACTTGTTGTATCTAAAACCTTGCTTGACTCCATTTCATAGGTTGACATATACTCCGTATATTCAACCGCAAGTTCTTCGTACTCTTCTAACTCAATAGCCTCTGAGGAATATGCAACTAGCTCACCCTCTGATAATCCTGATAAAACTTCAGTATAAAAATTATCCTTTTCCCCTATCTCTATGTATCTAGTCTCCACACCTTCATCGGTCTTAACATTTACAAAGGTACCTTTTTCATCCTGAAAAATAGAATCATTACCTACAATCAAAACATTGTCCTTAAAGTTTGTGTGGAAATATATAGTAATACCTGTTCCCGGCTCTGGCATCTTGCTCTCATCAGCAAGCATCATTCTATACGATGGATACAAACCCTTATTTTGAGCCACTATCATCTCTTCTGGAAGGTATTCCTTATAAACAAGGTCAACCTTTTCACCAGATAAAACGGTGTAATAATATGAATATATACCCATATCTCTTGGCTCAACAGGAGTTTTTACTACTTTTATATAGCAATCCTCATAATCTGATATGATTACCACATTCTCACCATAAGGCACCATATCCGAATCAGATAAATTCTTCACATATGTAACATATCCACTCTTTTTTGCTACAAGGGTACCATCATTTAACACCTTTTGTTCTTCTTCAATTCTTTTGTTTATGTTGTCCACCTCATATTGATGCATCAATTCATCAAAGCTGTGATTTTCTTTTAATATAGCAATTTCTGTAGCTATCTGTTCTGCCCCTACAGTGTCATTTTTTTCTGTGTAGCCCATATGTTTATAGGTAAGTTCAGACAAATCATACTCATATATATCTTCTTTTATAGACCAAACATAATCCTTTAGGCTTAGCTCAGCATTCAGGGCTTCTATATTCTTTTTTGCTTCCTCCGTATCTACAAGAGCTAACACCTGGCCTTCCTCAACATATTCTCCCACTGATACCTTTATCTCACTTAACTGAACAGATGAGGTGAAAAAGTGACAATAATCTGTTGGTACCACTACTCCTACTCCTGTATTTACATTTCCAATTCTTCCATATGTGACCGGGCGATATGACTCATTAGTTGTAACTGGTTCAACTAACTCCGGTGCCTCTAAATGTTTACCTTTACATCCTGAAAGGAGGGTGCAGGCAACAAGTGTATATGTAATTAATTTTGCAATTTTTCTTTTTTTCATTAGTTAATCACCACCTTGTCGCCCTCACTTAAGCCTGACTCTATAATAGTCATTCCATCTATAGATTCTCCTATAGTTATAGGAACCGCTTCTCTAAAACCATTTTCGTCAATGGTATATGCATAATATTCCTCATCTACGTTAAAAACACATTCACTAGGCACATACAAAACATTTTTTAATGCTGGTTTATTTATGTCCATAGTCATTCTGCTAACCTCAGTTACTCCACCCATAGCTATAGCAAAGTGTAGATTCTGCACCTTATTGCCTGATTCATCTACAGCATCCTCTACGGAAACAAGTTCTAAACTATAAACTGATTTTGCATATGTTGCCTCGTATATCTTCCCTATCTCAAATTGGTAATCATCTGTTGTAGTGGCATAATAATCTCCTGTACCATATATTACAGTAATAATATTGTCATTTGAATTCACAGGACCCAATTCCAAATAATCAGATATAGAAAGAATGGTCCCTTGACCTTCAGCTACTATACTATAACTAGCAAGCTTTGCTTCAAGCTCGCTTATGTATAAGGAGGTTATCTCCATATCAGCCTTAAGCATATTAATCTGTTCTGTGTAATCTGTATTGGTGTCAATAAGAGAAAGATTTGTATAATGATCCAGAAGAAGCTTTTGCTGCCCCAAGGTATCCTCATACCCTGATATCTGATCATCTATATCTCCCGACTTAAAACTAATGAGAACATCTCCCTCCTTAACAACATCTCCCTCTGTTACATATACCT
Organism: Lachnospiraceae bacterium; assembly: GCA_017625815.1. GTDB lineage: Bacteria > Bacillota > Clostridia > Lachnospirales > Lachnospiraceae > Coprococcus_C. The sequence continues at coordinate 2,427 of JAGAKD010000267.1, forward strand.
GTTCCACTTCCATTTCATCTTGTATTGGAAAATAATTTTTACGTTCGAAAGAATCGCACTCTAAATCAAGAGACAGCACAGGAACGATATCTCCCTTTACAACCTCTGTAGTCTCGTAGGTTATTTTCTCATATTCACTTATATAAACTTCTTCTCTTTTTTGCTTGTTTTTATCGCCACAGCCCGGTAAAGCTACAGCACACATACCTAGCATACAGAACAAAACTAACTTTTTCATACATTGCCTCCAAAATAATATGTTTTTATCATATAAACAAAATGTATCAAACTTGTATCAAAAGCAAAAAAAGCTGAGAGCAATCTCAACTTTTTTTGAATATAATTCTTTTCACCATGGTTTTAGTCTGCTTGAATTCCTCTAATCTAAAATATGCAATAAAGAAAAGAAGGTTAGACACCACCGCCGCAACAATCATCTTTACAATTAGCATAAAGAAACCTCCATCAGGAATAAAGCTACATGCAAGATATGTTATTGTAGCAACTATAACAGTAACAAATGTGTATAATACTATTCTAATTACATACTTTCTTATCCCCTTAGAAAAAACTGTTGTAAATAAGTTGTACAATACCCATGGCATTCCCACAAACACCATGGAAAGCACTGTAGATAACAATACACCATAAATGCCAATAAATTGAACTAATATAATATTTAATGCAAGGTTAACCAAAGCAGTTGTTATAGGTCTAAATCTATCCTCGTGCCAAATACCAGCAGCATCCTTGTATGTTAAGAAAAGCTGATTAAACTGATCTACATAGAAATAAAGCACAAAACATACTACTGCGCTAAACCCAAGCAACAAATCTTCACCTGTCCATATCTTCATAAATGGTTGATACAAACAGAGGAGACATACACTACAAAAACCTGTTATCCACGCAATAATAAAAGTAAACTTCTTCAAATCCACATAATTCTTCTCTTCTGTTTCAACGAGTATACTATTACCTATACCTGCCATAGCAGACACAAAGAACACCTTAACTATACTCATAACAGCAGTAATTATATAGTAA
>JAGAKD010000268.1 GCA_017625815.1 Lachnospiraceae bacterium
AAATGATGATAATTATCTGAAAAGGGTATTTGAAATAATAAAAAATTATTCTTCAAGTCCTATTGAAGATCAGGTTAAGTTATGGGATATATGTATATTTAATTACTTGATTGGTAATACGGATAATCATATAAAGAATATATCCTTGCTATATAGTGCTGATATGAAATCCATAAGACTTGCTCCTGCGTATGATATTGTAAGTACTATGGTTTATAAATCCAGTACAGATAATATGTCTTTAAGTATTGGTGGAGAATATAATATTAACAAAATTACTAAGTCTTCCTTTGAAAAAGAAGCTTTTAATGTGGGTATTGGCGTTAAGCTGGCTATGAAACGATTTGACAAATTAGTAAATGAATTTGAACAGGCTATAATAGCAGCTCAGTGTGAACTTAAGGAACAGGGATATGATTTTGCTGATGAAGTTAGTGATAAAATACTTAACAATTGTAGAGGAATATAAATATGGATAAACACAAAATCTTAATAGTAGACGACGATACTGACCTTTCTATGCTCATAATAGATATGCTTGAGGATAAAGACTATGTCGCTTCTACGGTGGGAAGTATAGATGAAGCTTATGATATTTTAGAAAAAGAACAATTTCATCTTATATTACTAGATATCAATCTTCCAGATGGAACAGGATTTGAGTTTTGCAGGGAGCTAAGACGTGTTTCTACAGTTCCTGTTATATTTGCCAGTGCAAGAACTAGCGAAGATGACAAGATAATAGGTCTTGATATGGGTGGAGATGATTATATAGCTAAGCCATATTCTCTAAAGGAGCTTATGTCTAGAATCAACTCATTACTTAGACGTACCTATGGATTTGAGACCACAGTAAGTAAATATACACTTATGGCTGGTAAAGGCAATGAGATAGTTGTGGATACAGCTACAAGAACAGTAACAAGGAATGGAAAATTGGTTAATCTTTCCCTTAGAGAGTATGATCTTTTACATTATATGGCAGAACATAAAGGACAGGCCCTTTCTAAAGATAAGCTGATAAGTGATGTTTGGGGCGCATTTTCTCAGGTTGAGCCCTCTACACTTACTGTACATATTAGATGGCTTAGGGAGAAACTAGAGATGGAATCATCTAACCCCACATTTATTAAAACTGTCTGGGGAGTAGGATATATGCTTCAGGAGGAAAACTAGAGACATTATGAGTAATTCTGATAAGAAATCAAATAAATACAGGCGACGTTCCAATATAGTTGGCAAGGTTATGGGTATGGCAGCAGTTAGCATAATTGTGGTGACTGCTGTATTTCTAGTCGTGTATGGTAGGTATAAAAAGGAATATGAGGCTAGCTTAGATAAAGCCAATAATGGAGAACTAATTATATCCCTTAATGAAATGTATAATATCCTTGAAGATGGTGAGTCAAATACAAATGGGAATAAGGAAGAGCTTAGACAAAAGCTTAGTAACCTAATTACTGAGCTTCAAACTAAGGAAACCTTAGTAGAAAAGAATAATGTAGATTTTATCATTACATTTTATGTAGTGACCATAGTATCTATAATTATTATTGTGGGTATGATTTATTTTCTTGTGCTTAGACCTTTTTCAAAGCTTGAGGAGTTTGCGGGAGAAATTGCCACTGGTAATTTGGATAAGGATTTAAAATATGAGAGAGTAAATATGTTCGGTGAGTTCACTTGGGCATTTGATCATATGCGTAGAGAAATAAAAAAAGCTAAGCAGTGCGAGCAGGAGGCAGTAGAGAATAATAAAACGGTAATTGCAACCCTTTCTCATGACATTAAAACCCCTATAGCGTCAATTAGAGCATACAGCGAGGCACTTGCTGAAAATATGGATAGCACGCCAGAACGCCGAATGAGATATATTGATGTGATTACAAAGAAATGTGATGAAGTAACGAAGATTACCAATGATATGTTTATTCACTCACTTCACGATTTGGATAAGCTTGTGATTAAGAGGGAAGAAGTAGAGATTAGTCAGGTTATCAAGGAGACTGTAGAAGCTATGGAAGGCAGCAGTACAGATATTATTCTTGGAGAGGTTAGAGAATGTGCCTTAATGGGTGATGCTGGAAGAATAGCACAGGTTATTGAAAACCTTATCAACAATGCCAGAAAGTATGCACCAGGGAATATACATATAGATACATCATCTGATGCAGATAATTCTTATTACATTGTAACTGTAAAAGACACAGGAAAAGGTATTCCGCCAGAGGATATGCCATTTATATTCGACAAATTCTATCGTGGTAAAAATCATGGTGAAGAACCGGGGGCTGGTCTAGGATTATTTATAGTTAAGTATATTATGGAGCAAATGGACGGAAGAGTAGAGCTTGAAAATGAAGCGGACGGAATGCTGGTGAAGCTTTACTTTATGATAATATAGTGACGTTAGATTTTAAAATTAAAATGTTTGATTAAAGTTAAGGGAGAAGTTGCGATGAGTTACTCAAAAGAAGTTAGTAGAGAAATAAATGCAAAAGTGATTCGAAGATTAATAAGCATGATTTTGATTGTAGTTTATGTTATTCTTTTTTTCCGTATTAACCAGTACAAGTTTGGATATTATAACTTCGATATGCTTTTTAACGATATTGAGAATAGCTATAGAAACTATAGATTAACCTTTGATGTAATGAATGTGGTGCATTATACTTCGAATTTGGTAATGATGGCTATTGTATGTAGTGTGTTTTTACTTGTTCTTTCAGAGGTTTATTGGAAAAATAGAAAGAAAATGGTATATTATATTCATATGCTAGTAATGAATATAAGTGTATCTTTGGTTGTGGCTCACTTAATACAGTATAATTTAGTTTGGGGCGTTGATATATTTAAATACAAAGTTTTTTGGGTGTTTATGGCATATGTTGTTATTGGGATATGTATAATGATATTTGATTTTATATGGATTATAAAATCTAAAGATGATGTGTATGTCTCATATAAGAAAATTAATACACTTATGGTTATTTTGAACGTCGCTGTTATATTATTTATAGGTTTGTATTTCTTTCTTGTTCTCAAAGAATACAATGCGTTATTTGTTTACAATAATGAGCAAAAAAAGCAAGGAGATAACTTAGTTGAATCAGTAGAATATCAGATGGGGAATTATTCAAACAAAGTGGGTATTTATGCGGATGGTAGTATATTTATATACGGTGATCTAGAGGAATTAGATGACGGAAAGTATAAAAAGGTAGTTTATAGAATAGATGAAGAAGGTAATTATGAAGAAGTACTTTCGTATGTTGATGATTTATCATTTATTCCAGAGATGGCTTATTATGATGGATATGTATATACATATATGTATGATGAGGAAAATGAAGAACATAGTTGTCGATTAGTTAGATTTTGTATAGACACAGGTAAGGAAGAAACAATTATAATTTGTGATGATTTGATAAGATATGGTATAGCTGATAATAAACTATTTTATTATTTGGTGTATGACTGGGATAAAAGTGTTGTGGTAAAATATATTGATTTGGATAATGTTATTTCAAGGAAGGAAGCCGTAACATATGATACTGGAATTGTTGCAGATAAGTTGTATAGTGATTATTTTATAGAAAGAATTTTATACAATAAAAAAGACATTTATACAACACGTGTGGAAGATAACGGGCATTACCGACAGTTCTATAAGGAAAATATATATAATTATAGTTGTAATATAGAATATGATGATGGATATGACTGGGATGATGAATTCAAATATGAACACTCGCATGTGTTGTTTAGAGAAGAAGGTAAAGGAGAACCCAAAAAGGTTACAACTATAGAAACTGATGTACAGCGATTCAATATTTTTGATGAAGAAATATACTATGTAAAAAGAGTTGAAACAGGCTATGAATTATGGAAATGTTCATTAATTGGAGGTAATAAAATCTTAATTGCGGAGATTCCGTATGATGTAGTTCATACTTATAATTTTGAAGCAGATATATTTTGTACAGGATTAATTGTAGGTGAACAATATGCGGTATGTGATTTTGGAGAATACATATATAGGGATTATAGCGTTGATGAAAGATTTATTGTTGATTTGGAAACAGGAGAATTAGTAGAGGTTGAACCATAATTAGTGAGATTATGAGTTGTTTAAAATAAAATAGGTTGCCTTAGGCAACCTATTTTATTTTAATAACTGTATTTCATTAATAAGTGCTCTTTGTAACACCTGAGAAAAGTTAATGTTAAGGGCAAGTGCCTCTTCATTAAGCCATTCAGGAATAGTAAGAGTTTTCTTCACAGCACGAGTACTTTGTTTTTTTGAAAGGCTTCTAAGTCAAAGCAGACAATGACCACTATACTGTCGTCATCTACTTTGATTTCGTTTGGGTTAGATGGTTTAGGAAGCTCAATACCCTCCTTTATGTCGTCGGTGATACATAATCCTAGTGCGTCTGTTGCCATTTCATAGGCATCGTCCATATCGTCACCTTCTGTTAAACATTCTGGTATATCAGGGAAAGAAACCCAATATCCTCCTTCTTCGGCTTTGTGGAATAATGCAGGGTAAAATAATTTATTCATATTATTGACCTCCTTTTTTTAAACCAGCTTGTTTTAAAATACTGTGTTCTAATCCTTTGGCTAAATCTTTTCTATGGAATGGAACAGTAGTATATTTTCCAGTTTCTTTGTTTTTTAGTTTTACATGTGAGCCAGTTTGGTTTACAATTCTAAAACCATTATCTACAAGATAGTTAATCATTTCTCTTGATGTTATCGGCATCTCGTGTACTCCTTTCTTATTATATGCGTGTTTTATACGTGTGTCAATGGGATTGTTGAGAAAAACAGAAACAAAGAAGATTTTTTAATTCTTAAGGATTTCTTAATATTTAAAGATGTAATATATGTATATGCTAAGCAAAATAGATTTATGACAGATTTTGTCAAAAAAAGGAGAAGAATATGAAAAAGGTTATTTTAAAATCAGAGAAACTATGTAAGAGCTTTGCAAATGAGGGTACTCAGAACCATGTTCTTGATAACGTGGATTTAGAGATATATGAAGGTGATTTTACTGTGATTATGGGTTCCT
>JAGAKD010000269.1 GCA_017625815.1 Lachnospiraceae bacterium
ATTTTTACCAAAAATTCACATTCATTTAGTGACATTTTATCAAAAATATATTATAATATATGTATATTAATAAAGACTAGCGTGATGGGGGAATCGTGCTGGTCTTTCGTCAAATTATAGCTTGTTGACATATGTATGGGCGAAAGGAGGAGGGCCTATGAATGGTAGCAAGATTAACCTACTGCAGATGCAGGAGTACATTGAGGGGCAGATGGACAATATACATACCATCACTGATTTAGAACTTAGTGAGAATGATTATAGGAGCTTGAGTGCCAAGCTTAAAGCATTTAGCTTTTTTTCTGGAAGCGAGAATGATATTGAAGACTATATGATTTCTATTGTTGTTTTTTGTACATATACGCTTATATATGGTGCAGATATGAAGGATTTTGGTTCGGCTTTAAGTATTTTACTTAACAAATCCCAGCATGTTGAACGTATGCGCCTTAGGATGTACAAAGATGTATTTTTCACTTATGGGATGAATACTTTTGATATTGTTGAGCAGGATCTCAGAATGTATTCACAGAAGATTACAGCAAGGCATGCAGGTGTTCCTAACAAGGACAAAAAGGCATATTATGATTTGATTAGTAACTATTTAGAATGTACGGATGAAGATTTGTTCTACGAAGAGGTATACGAAGGACTTCCAGAACGAACCAAGTTTATTTTTAGTCTTATGGATGATTCTATGAGGAAAGACTTTTTGATTGAGTCAAGAAGTATGATAAATGATGTTGTTGATGAAACGTATGAAAGAGAAGAGTTGATTAGTAGATATCCACGAGTGTCTGTAACACTTATTGATCAGTGTATAATGTGGAATGAGAACAATAAGCAACAGATAAGATATCATATTAATTAATAAGTGGTAAGTCAGACTATAAGCCGGGTTATGTCGAGAGTGATCATCTATCTAGACCTTATGTTACCATAAGGTTCAAGCGACCTACCTAAAGACCCAGCGGGCAACTGCATTGTCTTTTATTTGGTCTTGCTTCGGATGGGGTTTACAGAGCCAGCCTTGTTACCAAGACTGCGGTGAGCTCTTACCTCGCCTTTCCACCCTTACCAGCATAATACTGGCGGTATATTTCTGTTGCACTAGCCTGGGAGTCGCCTCCACCGGACGTTATCCGGCATCCTGCCCTATGAAGCCCGGACTTTCCTCACCTGCCTTACGGCAGCCGCGATCACTTATCTGACTTACACAGTGTTTAGGTTAACATATTTGAGAGATTCTTTCAAGAATAAACTACATTACAAACAAAGGAGAATAAGATGGAAGCAATTGAATGTATCAAGACAAGAAGAAGTGTTAGAAGATATACAGAAGAAGTTATTTCAAAACAAGAGATAGAAGAAATTATTGATGTAGCCAGAATGGCACCTACCTGGAAAAATACACAGACACTCCGTTATGTCATAGTTCAGGATAAAAGTATTATAGATAAGATTGCTAATGATTGTTTGCTTGGCTTTGAACACAATGCAAAGACCATGAGTCAGTGTAATACTTTAGTGGTACTCACACAGATTAACGGTAGATGTGGATATGAGAAGGATGGAAGCTTTACCACATCAAAGGGTACTGGTTGGGAGATGTTTGATGCAGGTATTGCAGCACAAACTTTTTGTCTTGCTGCCCACGAGAAGGGCATAGGAAGTGTAATTATGGGTATATTTGATGATGCAAAGGTTGCTGAGGCTATTAACTTGCCAGAGGGACAGACAGTTACTGCTTTAATTACTATAGGAAAGCCTAAATTTGCACCAGACCCAACACCTCGTAAAGAAGTTTCAGAATTAGTTAGTTTCATATAACAACATCATTTACCCCTTTGTCGGACTAGAAATGACTGACAAAGGGGATTTTTTTGTTGCTAAATACGAAAAAAAATTGTATTATAATTATTCATAAAAGTTTTATTTGTTACTGGGGAATATATTTTATGTGTATTTAGGAGAAATGTTATGGAAAAGGGTAGAAGTGAACAACTAATAGAGAGACTTATAGATATGGTAGAGAATGGACAGAGCATGCCCCTCTCCACGGGTAAGGTGGTTATAAATAAAGAAGAAGCCGTTCTTATGCTAAAAGAGTTAAGTAATATAGTACATGGCGAACTCAGAATGTATAGAGAATTTAATGATAGAAGAGGTAAGATAATAAACGATGCAAAAAAGGAGGCAGAGGATATTATCTATGAAGCTGAGCAGACAGCTAGTCGTATTAGAGTTACTAAGCGTATGAGTGAAGGTAACACACTATACAGACCAGAAAAATTAGATGTAGAAGAGCGAAAGGCCCTTAGAACGGCTACAGACATATATGCTGCATCTATCATATATACAGATGAAATGCTTACAGAGGTTAATGATGTAGTAGCTCAAGCATACGACCTTATTAGCAATCAATATGGTAAAATGGTGGATATTCTTCAGGAGAAGGCTAAGATAATAGCAGACAATAAGGCAGAGCTTATGAACAGCTTAAAAGAGCTTAGTCGAGAAGAAAGATATAGTCAGATACTTGATTTGGGTCAATTGCTTTCATATGAAATTTATAATGAGCGTATCAAAGCCAGAGAGGCTGATGACAGTGATAATTTCCAGATGGAGTTCAATTTTGAAGAACAAAAAACATGGAAGAGGTAGAAACAACCAAAGAAAAGCTTGGGATGTCAAAGATGACATCATATGTTAGCAGTGATTCTATAGTGGCTGAACCTGTAGCTGCGGAAAAACCTTATGAAGAGTTGACAAAACAAATCCAGGAAGAACCTAAGATTACTGGTACTATTGAATCAATATAGTAAAATCAGGAGAAGGATATGGAAAAGTACAGCTACTATGAGAGAAAAGTAAATTATTACGAAACAGATAAGATGAGTGTGGTTCATCACTCAAATTATGCAAGATATCTTGAAGAAACAAGAATAGATATGCTTAAGTATTATGGAATGCCTTTAGAAATGTTTGAGGATATGGGATATGTAATACCAGTATTAGATTTGTATGGACAATTTAAAGAAAGTATAAGATTTGGTGAGACAATAAAGATTGTACCTAAGATAGAAAAGGTTACTCCGGTGAAATTCTATTTTGCCTATACCATTTATGATGAAACAATGACCAAGGTTAAACACATTGCTAAGTCATCTCATTGCTTTTTAGATAGCAACTTTAATCCTGTCAGTTTAAAAAAGGTAGCACCAGAACTTTATGCAAAGTTTGTTAGTTTTGCAGAGCCAGAGAAAGAGGTATAAGAAAACATGATAAGAGAAAAATATAATCAAAAAACTGTATTTTCTTGTGAGGTTTTTCCGCCAAAGAGAAATGATGATATATATGAAATATATAAAACACTTGATGAGATAAAACTATTAAAGCCAGATTTTATCAGTGTTACATATGGAGCAGGCGGAAGCAATAGCAAGAAGACAGCTACTATAGCAGCGTATATTCAGAATATTTGTGAGGTTGAAGCTTTAGCTCATATGACTGCTGTAGGCATGACAGAGGAATCCTTAAATAGTCTTTTGTTTGAACTCAGGAAGAAGGGAATATACAATGTTCTAGCTCTTAGAGGAGATAAGCCAAAGACTATGTCCGATGAAGAATTTGATAATCGTAAATTTAGATATGCAAAAGATCTCATTCCACAGATTAAAAATAGTGGAGAGATGTTTATTGCAGGAGCATGTTATCCTGAAGTACACCCAGAATCAGCTACTCAAGAGGATGATATAAAATTCCTTAAAGAAAAAGTTGATTTAGGTTTAGATTGTCTTATTACCCAGATGTTTTTTGATAATTCGGTTTTCTATACTTTTATGGAGAAAATTCGCGGGGCAGGAATTACTATTCCTGTGCACGCTGGTATTATGCCTATTACAGCGGCTAACCAGCTTGGAACTAGTGTTAAGCTTTCTGGTTCATCAGTGCCTAACGAACTTAGCTCAATTATTGCTAAGTATGGTCATAATGCAGATGATATGAAGAAAGCAGGTATAGAATATGCTGTAAATCAAATCAATGACTTAAAGAAAAATGGTGTAGACGGAGTTCACGTCTACACCATGAATAAAGCTGATACAACAATGGCTATATATGAGGGAACCTTCGCTTAAGACGTAGGCTTCACTACACTAGCTCGTTTATATTTTTTGTTTTCATAGAGTGCTTCATCTGCGTTATGGAGCACTTCTTCTATGTTCAGCGTTGGAGAGCAGGTGAATTGGCTGACTCCAAGGCTTATATCAATATAGTATGGTTTTCCACAACTGTCGTTTAATTCTCTTGATAATTCTGTGATTCTGTTGCGAATTAATTTTGGTTTTAGCTCGTCGTCATCCAGGAAAGCAAAGGCTACGAATTCATCGCCACCGATACGTCCTATAATATCTTCGTCAGAGAAAGTTTCCTTTAAAATATTAGCAATACTTGTTATTGCGTAATCACCATTTTTGTGTCCGTAAATGTCGTTAACCTGTTTTAAATTATCCATGTCTGCAAAGACAAACATTGCTTGCTTGCCCTCGTTATACTTGGCGTTAACCTGAGATTTAACGTTATCCATAAAACCTCGTCGGTTATTGATGCCAGTAAGGGAATCAGTAATTGAAAGCTGGTTGAGAAGTTTGTTCTTTTCGTTCAGCTCATTAGCTGATATGGAAAGCTTTTTCTGTGTATACATCTGCTGCTTCATAAGAGATATGAAGTTTAAAGACATGGCAAGCTGTAAGCTGGTAGAATATATATTGCTAAAGTGTTCAATATCTATCTCACCTACAAATAAACCATACTGCACACTGTTTGTGAAAAGAGGGTTGATGACCATAGTCTTTCGTCTCTTAGATGTAGTGTAGCTGTTAGAGAAAACCTCTTCAGATGATATCAAACGATTGTCACCTGTTAGATATGTTTTATTACCTGAATCGCTACAAGCTTGAAGGTAAAGAGTCTTTGGAACCTTCCAAGAACCATTAGGCATAAGCATAATAGGGTCCTCGTATATGTAAATATAAGAGCTTTCAAAATGAGAACTCTCTAACTTTTCTAATATAAGGTTAAAGCAAGCTTCCTCATCATCGCTGTATGTCAAAGTATCTCTAGTAATGTACATGGATGACCATATACTTGTCTTGTGTTGTCTGGTTTTGTTATATAGTGTGCTAGATGTGTAGAACATCAGCGTAGTTAATATACTGTTGAAAAGTATAGCAATTGCACTAGATACCTCATGCTCAGTTACCATAGATATCAATAAAGTATTGAGCTCTCTAATAGCATTAGTTAATTTGTCGGCACTGAAGTAGTTTATAATAAGCGGTGTTTCTAACAAATGGTGAATGTAATCAAGGAGTGCATCTTTGTTAAATCGCAAATCACCAGTAACAACAATTGGTTCAAGAATATATTCTAAAATTGGGTTAAAGTTACTAATGAGATCTGCATAGAAAAAGCTATCTCTGTAGTTTTCAAATAAGTAATCATCTATGTAACCAATAAGTTTGAAACAATCCTCTGATTTTTCTAGTGTAATGCCTCGTTTTGATATATGATGAGGGTGTGAATTGCTACAACCACATGAGGCACGTACAATTAGACTTGAGTTGAGTATACTTGTATTGGTTTTGCCGTTGTTAATAAGATTAATAACTTCGTAAACAGAGTGGTAGCCCATATCCATAATTTGATTGTGGACAGTTGTGAGCATAGGGTCTAAAACTACTGAGGCAGGTGAATCATCATAACCTGTAACAAGTATATCTTTTCCAATCTCTAAGCCCTTTGCTTTGATAGCAGTGTAACCGCCAATAGCCATCTGATCGTTGGCGAAAACAATTGCCTCTAGATCAGGGTTTCTATCTAAAAGATCTGTAACAATACCTTCAGTGAATTCTGAGAAGTCACCGTAAACAATCTTGCCTTCGTCTATAGGGATGTTATTTTCAGTCAAAACAGCTTTATATGTATCAAGTCTATCCTTTGCATCAGCGTTTTCTTTACGGCCGCTCACCATACCAATCTTAGTCTTGCCATGGTCTTTGATTAGGTGTTCAATAGCCTGTCGCATACCGGTTTTACCCTCCGTATAAAGACAAGGATATCCAGGAACCTCTATCTCGATTGTAAGTATAGGAATATCAAAATTCTTGAGGAAAGCAATCATATCGCTTTCTGATAAAAAGCTTCCAATAGAACCGATAGACACAATGAGAGCGTCAAGAGTATGCTCAGAGGCATAGTAAAAAATGGAATTGTACTGATAGTCAAATCTGGCATTCTTTGGGTCATTGTACGATGCGTTCATATACATACCCGGAAAAACGATAAGATTGACATCTAATTCCTTAGCAGCATAGTCTACACCCTTGCAGACTTCGTATGCATAATCATTGTCAAGATGACAAGTAAAAAATCCAATGTTTAATCTTTTTTTTGCCTTTTTCATTATAATTCACCCCAAATAAAAAATGTTGAAAACCCCAAGTAATATTTTAACATATTATTCTTATCACATCAAGAAAATATAAGGGAAAATGCAATAATATTTATTAAATATTTAATAAATAATGTTCGGTTATTTGCGTGTGAGGGATTGTAAATATTTTTTTTGTCTTATTGCTGTTTACAAATTGTTCTATTTAAACTATAATAATTGAGAAATTTATTTTACGAGCAGGAGGATTTTAAATAATGGATTATAAGAACGCTGGCGTTGATATCGAAGCTGGATACAAGTCTGTTGAGCTTATGAAGGAGCACATTAAGAAGACCATGAGAGAGGAAGTTCTCACTAATATAGGTGGATTCTCAGGCGCGTTTTCCCTTAAGAAGATTAAGGATATGGAAGAGCCGGTTTTACTTTCAGGTACAGATGGTTGTGGAACAAAGGTTAAGCTTGCTATGATTATGGATAAGCATGATACAATTGGTATTGATGCGGTTGCAATGTGTGTTAATGACATTGCATGTGCCGGTGGTGAACCATTATTCTTTCTTGACTATATAGCATGTGGTAAGAATTACCCAGAGAAGATTGCAACAATTGTTAGCGGTGTGGCAGAGGGATGTGTTCAGTCAGATGCTGCTCTTATTGGTGGAGAGACTGCAGAGCACCCAGGACTTATGCCGGAGGATGATTATGACGTAGCTGGTTTTGCTGTTGGCGTTGTTGAGAGAAAGGATCTTATTACAGGAGCTGACATTAAGCCAGGTGATGTGATTATCGGTATGGCATCAAGTGGTGTACACAGCAATGGTTTCTCATTGGTTCGTAAGGTGTTTGATATGACAAAGGAGTCTCTTGATACATATTATGATGAGCTTGGAAAGACTCTTGGTGAGACTCTTCTTGCACCAACTAAGATATATGTAAAGGCTCTTAGAAGTATAAAGGAGTCAGGTGTTAGAATAAAAGGCTGTAGCCATATTACTGGTGGTGGATTCTATGAGAATATTCCTCGTATGCTTCCAGAGGGTGTTACAGCTGTAGTTAAGAAGGATTCTTACGAGGTTCCAGCTATATTTAAGCTTATGGCAAAGGTTGGAAATATTGAGGAGCAGATGATGTATAATACCTACAATATGGGTATTGGTATGATGATAGTTGTTGATCCAACAGATGTAGATAAGACTATGGCAGCTTTAAAGTCAGCTGGCGAAGAGGCTTATGTTATTGGTGAGATAAAGGCTGGCGAAAAGGGAGTAGAATTATGCTAAGAGTTTTGGTTATGGTTTCTGGTGGAGGAACCAATCTACAGGCCATTATTGATAGCGTAAATACAGGCGATATTACAAATGCTGAAATTGTTGGTGTTATTAGCAATAATTATGGTGTTAAATCATTAGAGAGAGCAAAAAATGCTGGCATAGATGCTTGTGTAGTTTCTCCTAAAGATTTCGCTAGTAGAGCAGAGTTTAATGATGGATTACTGGCAAAGGTTAATAGCTATAAGCCAGACCTTATAGTGCTTGCAGGTTTCTTAGTAGTTATTCCAGAACAGATGATAGATGAATATGAGAACCGAATTATCAACATTCATCCATCTCTTATTCCGTCATTTTGTGGAACTGGTTATTATGGACTTAAGGTACATGAAGCTGCCCTTGAAAGAGGTGTTAAGCTTACAGGTGCTACTGTTCATTATGTGGACAAGGGTACTGATACAGGTCCAATTATCATGCAAAAAGCTGTTGAGGTTAGAGAAGGAGATACTCCAAAAGAACTTCAGCAAAGAGTTATGGAAGAGGCGGAGTGGAAGATACTTCCAGCGGCCATCAATAAAATAGCGAATAATTTATAAAGAAAGGGCTGTCGCAGAACTAGAGGTTTTACGACAGCTCTTAGAATACAGGAATATATGTTAGGAGGATATGATATGAAGGTACTTATAGTAGGCGGAGGCGGAAGAGAGCACGCCATAGCAAGAAAATGTAGTGAGAGTAAGAGAGTTACTAAGCTTTATGCTGCACCTGGTAATGCAGGTATAGGCCAGATAGCGGAGTGTGTGGATATATCAGTTATGGATGCGCCAGCGCTTGTTAAGTTCGCTAAAGATAATGATATAGATTTAACCATTATTGCACCAGATGATCCACTTGTTGCTGGAGTAGCGGATGCATTTAAGGAAGCAGGTCTTAGAGCCTTTGGTCCCCTTAAGAATGCGGCTATCATCGAAGGTTCAAAAGCATTTTCTAAGGATCTTATGAAGAAGTACAATATTCCATCGGCGGCTTATGAGACATTTGATAATGCTGATGATGCACTTGCATATTTAGAGACAGCAAAGATGCCTATAGTTCTTAAGGCAGATGGACTTGCACTTGGTAAGGGAGTTCTTATTTGTAATACTCTTGATGAGGCAAAGGATGGTGTTAAGACACTTATGCTAGATAAGCAGTTTGGCTCAGCTGGAGACAAGATAGTTATAGAGGAATTTATGACAGGTAGAGAGGTTTCTGTACTTTGTTTCTGTGATGGAACACATATTAAGCCTATGGCGTCAGCACAGGATCATAAGAGAGCAAAAGACGGTGATCAGGGCCTTAATACTGGAGGTATGGGAACATTTTCACCTAGTCCATTCTACACTGAAGAGGTTGATAAATTCTGTAAGGAAAAAGTATATCAGGCAACTATGGACGCTATGAAGGCAGAAGGAAGAGATTTTGTAGGAGTTTTATTCTGTGGACTTATGCTCACACCTGATGGACCAAAGGTGCTGGAATATAATGCAAGATTTGGTGATCCAGAGGCTCAGGTAGTTTTACCTCGTATGAAGAATGATATCATTGATGTTATGGAAGCTTGCATCGATGGTAAGCTTGATGAGATAGAGTTAGAGTTCGAGGATAAGGCAGCGGTTTGTGTTATCTTAGCATCTGATGGTTATCCAGAACACTATGACAAGGGATTTGTTATTGAGGGATTAGAAACCTTTGATGATAAGGAAGATTATTATGTATTCCATGCAGGCACAAAGCAGACTGACAAGGGTATTGTAACAAATGGAGGTCGAGTTTTAGGTGTAACTGCTAAGGGAGCAACATTAGTTGAAGCAAGAGCAAATGCATATAAGGCTACAGAGTGGATTAGCTTTGAAAACAAATATATGCGTAATGACATCGGTAAAGCTATTGATGAACAATAATTTGGAATAACCCATTATATTTATGGGTATAGATTAGTTAGGAAGAGGGATAGCATGATAATTAAGATTGATTTTAACAGCAGTGAAGCTATATATATGCAGCTTAGAAATCAAATAATAATAGGTATTGCTCAGGAACAGATTAAATCTGGAGAATCCCTGCCCTCAGTGCGCCAGTTGGCAGATGAGTTAGGTGTGAATATGCATACAGTTAACAAGGCATATTCACTGCTAAAAAGTGACGGATATTTAACATTAGATAGAAGAAAAGGGGCGGTGGTTTGTGTTTCTGTTGAGACCAAACATAAGAACCTGGAAACTATGAATGTTGGTATGCGTATGATGGTTGCAGAGGCAATTTGCAAAGATATCAGCCTTGCTGAGATGCATCAGATTATTACAGATATGTATAGAGAATTTGGTGACAGTCAAAATGGAGGTAGACTATGAAGTTAAGTTATACAGCGCAGGCACAGGAAGTATTAGATGTGATGTATGAAACAGCGCAGAATATGAAGCATGCTTTTGTGGGAACAGAGCATTTGCTTTATGCTATGATTACATGTCCTGTTGGCTCTGCACAGAGAATACTAATTGAAAATGGAGCAAACTCTGACACTGTTAGAAAGTATCTTGCAGGTAGTCAAGAGGTGTCAAGAAAAAAACTTAAGAATATGGATTCATATTCTACTAAATTAGTTACACTTCTTGAGAATAGCGAGATTGAAGCTAGAAAGCTCAAATCATCTAATATTGGAACAGAGCATTTGCTCATTGCAATACTAAAATCAGTGGATACTGTAGCTATAAAGCTTCTCAATACTATGTCAGTTAATTTACTCAAGACATATGTAGATGTTATGACTGCTTGCGGGGTTGATGCTCAAACTGCAAAGAAAGAATTTACTACTCTTAAAGCCCCAGCGTCTAAGAAGAAAGCGCCAACTCAAACTTTAGAGCAGTATAGCAGAGATATGACTAAGCTTGCTAAAGAAGATTTGCTTGATCCGGTTGTTGGTAGACAGAATGAAATCGAGCGTGTTATGCAGATTTTATGTCGACGCATGAAAAATAACCCTTGTTTAGTTGGAGAGCCGGGAGTTGGAAAAACAGCTGTAGTAGAAGGATTGGCTCAGCTTATTTCATCAGGCAATGTACCAGAGATGCTTGCAGACAAGAGGATTTTGAATCTTGATTTGTCAGGCATGGTTGCTGGTTCAAAGTATAGAGGAGAATTCGAAGAGCGTATCAAGAAGGTTATTGCAGAAGTAAAAGCTGCAGGTAATATTATTTTATTTGTTGATGAGCTTCATACAATTATAGGTGCAGGTGGAGCAGAGGGTGCTATCGATGCATCTAACATTTTGAAGCCAGCTTTATCAAGAGGCGAGATTCAGCTTATAGGTGCTACTACAAGAACAGAGTATAGAAAATACATCGAAAAGGACGCTGCATTAGAACGTCGTTTTCAGCCAGTTTATGTAGAGGAGCCTACGAGAGAAGAAACTATAGATATATTACAGGGCTTGAGAGCAAAGTACGAAGCACACCATGGGGTGGAGATAGAAGACTCGGCTATAGAAGCAGCTGTAGATTATTCTATTAGATATGTAAATGATAGATTTTTGCCTGACAAGGCTATTGACCTTGTAGATGAGGCTGCGGCTAGAAAGAAGCTAGGTCTATTTTCAAAGGATAGAGCTATAATAAATGCTGAAGACGAATACGAAACATTAGAATTAGAGCTAGAAGAAGCTTTGGTAGAGGGACGTATAGAAGATGCATCTACTATTAAGTCTTCATTGGAAAAGGCAGCAAAGAAGCTAGAAAAAGCTAGACAGAAGGTTCGTGATAAAGAAAACATTTCCCTTTCTATCAATGATGAGGATGTTGCTCACGTTGTTTCTGTTTGGACCAAAGTGCCTGTTAGCAAGATAAGTGAGGCAGAATCAGCAAGACTTCTCAAGTTAGAAGATATATTGCACAAGCGTGTTGTAGGTCAAAATGAAGCTGTCGATGCAGTTGCTAAGGCTATAAGAAGAGGTCGAGTTGGTTTAAAAGATCCAAAGCGTCCAATTGGTTCATTTTTATTCCTTGGACCAACTGGTGTAGGAAAGACTGAACTTTCAAAGGCACTTGCTGAGGCAATGTTTGGCAATGAGAATTCTTTGATTAGAGTAGATATGTCTGAATATATGGAAAAACATAGTGTTTCTAAGATGATTGGTTCTCCTCCGGGCTATGTAGGTTTTGATGAGGGTGGTCAGCTTAGTGAGCGTGTTCGCAAGAATCCTTATTCAGTAATTCTTTTTGATGAGATTGAAAAAGCGCATCCAGATGTATTTAATATTCTTCTTCAGGTATTAGATGATGGTCATATAACTGATTCTCAAGGTCGTAAGGTTGACTTTAAGAATGCTATTATTATTATGACAAGTAATGCTGGTGCTCAGAGAATTATTGATCCAAAACAGCTTGGATTTTCAGGCGCAAGGGATGAGGATAAAGACCATAATGATATGAAAAATAACGTTATGGAAGAGGTTAAACGTATGTTTAAACCTGAGTTTATTAACCGTATTGATGATATTATCGTGTTTAGAGCTTTAACTAAGGACGACATAAAGGGCATAAGTGCTATTATGCTTAAGGAACTCAAAACTAGAGTTAAGAAGCAGATGGATATCACTCTTAATTATGGTGAGAACCTTAAGAACTATATCTTTGATAAGGGATACGATAAAAAATATGGTGCTAGACCTTTGAAGCGAACAATTCAGAATCAAATTGAGGATGCATTGGCAGAGAAAATCCTTTCTGGAGAGGTTGTTAGAGGCGGTAAGGTAAGTATTACTGTCAAAGAGGGAAAAGTAGAATTTGTATCTAAGTAGGACATTTTATTTTCAAACAATATTATACAAATATTTGTAGAAAAAAAACCTTAGATATAGTATAATTACATTATGATTTAAAGGTACGTTTTATGTAAGAATTTAATTCTTATTTCAGTTACTTGATAATTATATAAGTACAATGGAGGAAAAGGTAATGGCAGTTATTGAAGAGTTAATCCGCGAAGAAGAGACGGGGGCGTTAAGCTTTGGTAATTATGAACTTGCTGCAAAGACTAAGAAGGATGGCTTTAAGTATAATGGAGACATTTACAAGATTAAAACCTTCAAAGAGATAACTAAGCTCGAGAAGAATGGTATGTTCGTTTATGAGTCAGTTCCTGGAACTACTGTGCATGAATACCGTGCTACAGATAAGGAGGTAGTACTTTCAGTTGAAGGTACCACAGATTCACAGGTTACTTTAGAATTTGAAGCTGAGAAAGAATATAAGATACATATAGATAATGTATATGTAGGTAAGATGAAGACTAATCTTGGTGGCAAATTGAACCTAAGTGTAGAATTAGAAGCTGGTAAGGCAGTAGAGGTCCGTATAGAAAAGATATAATGCATTGATAGCATATAGACAGATAGGAGACTAATAGTGGCTAAGGAAAAACAGGTTTTTTACTGTAAAGAATGTGGCTATGAGTCTGCTAAGTGGTTGGGACAATGTCCTGGATGTCATTCATGGAATGCATTTGTTGAAGAAAAGATTACAGTAGGCGCACAAAAACACTCTTCGGGAAAGAAGAATGTTGTTGCGCCTACTAGTATTTTGGAAGTAACCACAGCAGATGAGAGCAGAATTAAGACAAATATTGGAGAATTGGATAGAGTATTAGGTGGAGGCATTGTAAAGGGCTCCTTGGTTTTGGTAGGAGGAGATCCTGGTATAGGAAAGTCTACATTATTATTACAGATGTGTCGCAATCTTGTTGAAACGTCTTGTGGTGTATTATATGTTTCAGGAGAGGAATCACCATCTCAGATAAAAATGAGAGCGGAACGATTAGGAACCTTTAACAAGGATATGATGCTTCTTTGTGACAATGATATGGATAATGTATCTGCATCTATTCAAAAAAGCAAAGCTGATGTTGTTGTAATTGACTCTATACAGACTATGCTTGTAGAAGATATTAGCTCCGCACCGGGAACTGTGACACAGGTTCGTGAAGTTACGGCAAGGCTTATGCAACTTGCAAAGACACACGATGTTGCCATTTTTATTGTAGGTCATGTGACCAAGGAAGGAACAGTAGCAGGACCTAGAACTTTAGAGCACATGGTAGATTCTGTTTTGTATTTTGAAGGCGATAACAGCAATGGTTTCAGAATACTTAGAGGTGTAAAGAATAGATTTGGCTCAACTAATGAAATAGGTGTATTCACTATGACAGAAGAAGGTTTAAAAGAGGTTGATAATCCATCTCAAATGATGTTGAATGGAAGACCTGTCGGTGTACCTGGTTCAGTAGTTGTTTCTTCTATAGAAGGAACTAGACCTATTCTTGTGGAACTACAGACCTTGGTTTGTCAAACCAATTTTAATATGCCTAGACGTACATCTGTTGGCGTTGATTACAATAGAGTCAATCTTATTATGGCTGTACTTGAAAAACGAGCAGGTCTTAATCTATGGGGATATGATGCATACGTAAGTGTGGCAGGTGGTATGAGAATTAGCGATCCTGCCATAGACCTTGGTATAGCCTGCGCTATTTCATCGGGATTTAAGAATAAGCCAATCGGCGATGATGTTATGATTGTAGGGGAGATAGGTTTGGCAGGAGAAATAAGAGGAGTATCTAGTGCTCTTCAAAGAGTGAAGGAAGCTGCTAAGATGGGATTTAAGACTTGTATAATTCCAAAGTCTAATTATGACAAAGCTATGGATAACTTAGATGTAAAGATAATAGGTGTATCTAGTCTAACGGAAGCTTTAAGCCTGATATAATTAGGATAATCCAAGTGAAAAAATAGTTTTAAATATAATATATATTAGCCATAAAATTCACATTTTAGATTTTTTACAAAAAAAGTGAAAAAAACACAAAAAAGGTGTTGACTTTGAAATACCACTGTGGTATATTCTAATAGCTGTCGCAAAAAGCGACGAAGAACCTTTGACAAATTAATAACATGTTAACCCTGAAAATTCTTTAAGAGATTTTCAAAAGATTTATTAAAATCTTACATTCAACAGAATGGAAACACAAACAGTAAAACAGGGACAATATTTATAAGCTAGAGTTTATAATGAAGTCTTGGATTACAAACTTTTTATGAGAGTTTGATCC
>JAGAKD010000270.1 GCA_017625815.1 Lachnospiraceae bacterium
ATTTTAAAGCCTATAGTAATTGGGGAGCTAATCTAATCTTGTCAGGTCATAATCATGGTGGATTGGTTAAATTACCTATATTTGGTGGTGTTATATCTCCTAGATTACATTTATTTCCAAGATATAGCTATGGTTTATATGAAAAGGATAATTCTAAAATGATACTGACTAACGGATTAGGTGCACATTCATTGAAGATAAGAGTTAACAATATACCTGAGATAGTATTAATTGATATAATTTAGTTATTTGGAAAAAAAGCACATATTATGTTGAAAAAAAACGAAAAGTAATATATTATATCTCTGATTATATTTATATAAAAACAAAGGAATTTTATTATGGGAAGAAGGAACAAAAACAGAAATAAATCCTCTCTTGTAGAAGGAGTTAAATCTGTAGAAAAAAAAGAAGAGCTACTTCAGGATAATTCTGAACAAGAAGCCAAGGATGAAAAAGTAGATGATAACAAAAAAGAGGTAATTGAAGAAAAAACTGTAGAAAAGGCAGATGAGTCAGAAGAAAAGCTTGAAGGCAAAAAGGAAGATAGAACTGAGGAAAAAACCGAAGAAAGGTCAGAAGATAAAACTGAAGAAAAAGCCGAAGAAAAGCCTGAAGATGAATCTGAAGAAAAAAAGGAAGAAAAAGCTAAAGATGAGTCAAAGGATGACAAGAACGAAAAGTCTGAAGATAAAACTGATGAAAAGTCAAAAGAATCTGAAGTAAAAGGCGAAGACAAAAAAGAAGATGAATCAAACAAAGAAAAGTCTAAAGAAGACAAATATTCTAAATATGAAAAGTTCTATATTCAAGAGCCATACATAGATTCATCCGTGGATAAGCATAAAAAAAGAAGAAAGGTATTAAAGTGGGTTGGTATATCTTTATTAACCCTTGTTTGCGTTGTATATTTTGCTGGAGTTATATATTTTAATAATCATTTTGACTTAGATACGTCTATTAATGGTTATGATATATCATTTAAGTCTATCGAGGAAGTTGAGGCTATATTTGAAGAAGAATTTTCAGGATATGAGCTAACTGTTCAATTTAAGGATGGAGAAGAAAAAATTCTTTATGGTAATGGTGAACTTCAATATAGTTTGGAGGAAAGTATTTCTGATATTAAGAAAAAGCAAAATCCTTTTATTTGGTTTGTGAATTTGTTTTATGAAGATGATTATACTGTAAACTATGTTGCAAGCTATAACGAAGATGCTCTTGAAGAGTATGTTAGTACATTTAAGGCTATGGATTCTAGCAATATGATTCCGTCAAAAGATGCAAGAGTTAGACTTAGTGAGGGTGAGGTTGTTGTTATACCAGATGAAACAGGTACTATGTTAGATACCGAGAAAGTTATGACAACAATTACCACAGCCTTAGATTCTTATTCAAACTGTGTAAATATTGATGAAAATGAGTGTTATATAAAAGCTGATATAACTGCTGACTCAGAGACAATAGCTGATATTGTAGCTGAGGCTGAGGACTTTCTGAATATTGAAGCATATTATGATTTCAAGGGTTATAAGGTTCAGATAACAAAGGAAGAGCTTTGTACTATGGCTTATATAGATTCTTGGGGAGATGTGGAGATAAGTAAAAGCAATGTTGAGCTTTTTGCTATGAATTTTGCAGAAAAATATAGTACTGCTTATACAGAGAGAAAATTCAAGACAAATGATAACAGAACAATCTTGGTTTATGGCGGGTACGATGGTTGGGTATTAGATGGTGAGGCTGAAGCAGAGGAGCTATACCATGCACTTCTTGCTAAAGAGAATTTTATAAAAGAGCCAGTATGCGAAAGACAGGGATATACGTATTGTGATTTAAATGATATCGGTGATACATATGTTGAGATAGATTTAACTGATCAGAAGGTTTTCTACTATGAGAATGGAGTTAAAAAGATTGAGAGTGATTGTGTCACTGGTCATTTATATGGCATGAAGACACCAGGCGGTTTATATTCGCTTAGAGGAAAAAGTGTGAATGAAACTCTCATAGGTCCAGATTATGAAACATTTGTTTATTATTGGATGCCATTTAATAGAGGTATAGGATTACATGATGCCACATGGAGAGGTAGTTTCGGAGGAGATATATATACATACAATGGTTCTCATGGATGTATTAATCTTCCTTACGATGTGGCGGCAGAATTATACAGCTATGTGGAGGTTGGTATGCCAATTGTCTGTTATTGGGACGATGAGGTTGTTGAAGTAGATTAGATACTGGAGTTAGTATATGAATAAAGTACAATTTAGAGCGTTAACTGAAAATAGAGTTGTTATGTTAGATGGAGCAACAGGAAGTAATTTAATGTCTGCGGGTATGCCAGTGGGTGTATGCCCGGAAAAATGGATATTAGATAATCCTAGTCATTTAATTAAACTTCAGCGAGAGTACATTAAGGCTGGAACCAATATTTTACTTGCTCCAACTTTCACTGCAAATAGAATTAAACTTGCTGAATATGGTTTGGAAGATAATATAATAGATATTAATCGAAGATTAGTTGAATTATCTAAGCAGGCAGTGGCAAAGGAAGGCTACAGAGGTTATGTCGCTGGTGATATTACCATGACAGGAAAACAGCTTAAACCAATAGGTACTTTGGAGTTAGAAGAGCTTATTAATGTTTATAAGGAACAAGCTATAATTCTCGTTGATGCGGGTGTAGACTTGTTTGTTGTTGAAACAATGATGAGTCTTGCGGAGGCAAGGGCAGCTCTTATTGCAATAAAAGAAGTTTGTGATTTGCCTGTAATGGTAAGCATGACCTTTAATGAGGACGGTAAGACTTTGTTTGGACAAACACCGGAGTCTGCTGTTGTTGTGCTTGAAAGTCTTGGTGCTGATGCAGTGGGTATTAACTGTTCCACAGGTCCTTTAGAGATGTTACCTCTCATTAAGAAAATGATTTCTTATGCCAATATACCAGTATTTGCAAAGCCAAATAATGGTATTCCAGAGCTTATAGATGGAAAAACAGAGTATACTATGACTCCAGAGGAGTTTGCAAAATATGGTAGAATGTTAGTTGATGCTGGAGTGAGAGCAATTGGTGGTTGCTGTGGCACTACACCAAAGCATATAGCGTCTCTTAAGAAGTTAGTCAGAAATATTGTTCCAGGAGAACTTACTTGTAATAAGAAAAGAGTTCTTGCAAGTGAATATAAGGTTCAAGACATTGATTTAGACGGAAAATTCATAATTGTAGGAGAAAGAATTAACCCAACAGGAAAGAAGAAACTCCAAGAGGAATTGCGTTCTGGAAAAATGGATATGGTAATATCTATGGCTGAGGAGCAGGTGGAAAATGGAGCTAAGATTCTTGATGTAAATATGGGAATGAATGGTATAGATGAGCTTGCTATGATGAAGGAAGCAATTTTCCAAGTTATGCAGGTGGTTGATGTGCCATTATGTATAGATTCAAGCCATGTTGATATAATTGAAGAAGCCCTTAGATTATATCCAGGAAAGGCACTTATTAACTCTATTTCATTAGAAGAGAAAAAGTGTCGTCCCCTTATGAAGATAGCTGCTAAGTATGGTGCAATGTGCATTTTGCTTCCACTTTCAGATAAGGGATTACCAGAGAATCTTGAAGAGAAAAAAGATATAATATGTAAATTACTAGATATTGCTGAGGAAGAAGGGGTATCTAGAGAAAACATAATTATTGATGGTTTAGTAACAACAGTAGGTGCTAATAAAAATGCAGCTATTGAGACATTAGAGACAATTAGATTTTGCAAGGAAGAGCTTAAGCTTCCAACAATATGCGGATTATCTAATATTTCTTTTGGTTTGCCGGAGAGAATCAATGTTAATACGGCATTTTTAACTATGGCAATTTCAGAAGGACTTACAATGGCTATATGTAATCCTGGACAGGCACAGATAGTAAATGCAGCTCTTGCAGCAGATTTACTTTTGGCTAAGGATGCAGCTTCTGATGAATATGTTTCAAATGTTGTTTCAATTGTTCAAGGGGTAAGTGAAAATTCTTCTAAGAGCAAGGACAATATAACAGGTACTGACGTATTTTTAGATGTGGTTAAGGGAAATAAAGCTTCAATTATAAATGATGTGAAGAAAGCTGTAGAAGATGGAAAAACTCCACAGGATATAATAGATAAAGAGCTTATTCCAGCAGTAAATAAAGTTGGAGAGTTATTTGAACAAAAGAAGTATTATTTGCCACAGCTTATAGCAGGAGCTACGGTTATGGATATGGCTATTGAATATCTTACACCATTTCTTAACAGCTCAAAAACTGACAAAAACAAGGGAACAGTTGTTGTTGCTACAGTAGAAGGTGATATTCATGACATTGGAAAAAATCTAGTGGTTCTAATGCTTAAGAATTATGGATATAAGGTAATTGATTTAGGCAAGGATGTTCCAAAGGATGTCATTATAGAAACAGCTATTAAAGAAAAGGCTCAGGTAATTGGTTTGTCTGCGCTAATGACTACAACAATGATGAGAATGAAGGATGTGGTTGATGAAGTGAGAGAGAAAAAACTTCCATTTAAGGTAGTTATTGGTGGTGCGGTTGTTTCTCAAAGCTTTGCCGATGAAATAGGAGCATCTGGTTATTCTAAGGATGCAAATGAGGCCGTAAAGCTTGTAGACAGACTATTGACAGAAGAAGTTTAAATGGTTAAAATATACATTAGCGAATTTTCGAGATTCAGGTTGAAAGGTGGAGACATTATATGAAAAAGATGGTGTTATCATTATTGGTTGTGAATAATTCAGGTGTACTCAGTAGAGTATCTGGTTTGTTCAGCCGTAGAGGATATAATATTGATAGTTTATCAGTAGGTGTTACAGAGAATCCAAAGTTTTCACGTATGACTGTAGCAGTTAGTGGTGATGATAGAATACTTAGTCAGATTAAAAAGCAGCTTCTTAAGCTTGAGGATGTTATTTCTATTACAGAGCTTAAGGATGGCGAGTCAGTTTGTAGAGAGCTTATTCTTGTTAAGGTTAAGACTACCTTAGAAGAAAGACAGCAGATTATCTCTTTAGCTGATGTGTTTAGAGCTAAGGTTGTTGATGTTTCTAAGGAATCTGTTATGATTGAGATTACTGGTAACATCAGTAAGGTAGAGGCATTTATTACACTTCTTGATGGCTTTACTATCGAGGAGATGGTTCGTACAGGTCTTACAGGACTTACCAGAGGTAAAATTATCTCTGAGTAAAAAAGGTCATTACTTACATAAAGTAATAACTATATATAATACATTTTTTATATTTTAGGAGGAATAAAAATGTCAGCAAAGATTTTTTATCAGGAGGATTGTAACTTATCACTTTTAGATGACAAGACAATCGCAATTATCGGTTATGGTAGCCAGGGTCATGCTCACGCTCTTAACTTAAAGGATTCAGGATGTAACGTAATCATTGGTCTTTATGAGGGAAGTAAGTCATGGGCTAAGGCAGAGGCACAGGGCTTTAAGGTATATACAGCAGCAGAGGCTGCAAAGTTAGCTGATATCATCATGATTCTTATCAATGATGAGTTACAGGCTTCACTTTACAAGAACGATATCGAGCCAAACTTAGAGGAAGGCAACATGCTTATGTTTGCTCACGGTTTCAACATCCACTTCGGACAGATTGTACCACCAGCAAATGTTGACGTTACAATGATCGCTCCAAAGGGACCTGGACATACAGTTCGTAGTGAGTATCAGGTAGGTAAGGGTGTACCTTCACTTATCGCTGTACATCAGGATGCTACTGGTAAGGCACAGGATTTAGCACTTGCATATGCACTTGGTATTGGTGGAGCAAGAGCTGGTGTTCTTGAGACTAACTTCAGAACTGAGACTGAGACAGACCTTTTCGGTGAGCAGGCAGTTCTTTGTGGTGGTGTTTGTGCACTTATGCAGGCTGGTTTCGAGACTCTTACAGAGGCTGGATATGATCCACGTAATGCATACTTTGAGTGTATCCACGAGATGAAGCTTATTGTAGACCTTATTTATCAGTCAGGTTTTGCTGGTATGAGATATTCAATTTCAAATACTGCTGAGTATGGTGATTACATCACTGGACCAAAGATTATTACTGAGGATACTAAGAAGGCTATGAAGAAGGTTCTTAAGGACATTCAGGATGGTACTTTCGCTAAGGATTTCTTATTAGATATGTCAAAGGCTGGCGGTCAGGCTCATTTCAAGGCTATGAGAAAGCTTGCTGCTGAGCATCCATCTGAGAAGGTTGGCGAGGATATCCGTAAGTTATATAGCTGGAATGACGAAGAGAAGTTCATCGATAACTAAGATTTAGTACATAAGAGAACCTAGATCGTATTAGATCTGGGTTCTTTTTCTATAATATGCTTTGAAAGGAGGACAAAATCATGACTTGTTTCGAATCACAATCAAATATTATGGCTTTTATCGACAAAAAGCTTAATGATGAACAACTCACGGAGTTTGTCCGCCATGTTAAGCATTGTCCAAATTGCTCGGAAGAGTTAGAAATATACTATACACTTATAGTTGGTATGAGGGAAGTTGATACAGGGAAAGAACTATCCCTTAATTTTAAAAGAGATTTAGAAAATGAGTTAGATAAGATTGATAGTAGATATAAAACTGTTAAAAGAGCAAAGATATCTACAGTTAGCGTTATATTTATAGCGGCAATTATTGTATTTTTTATCTTTTATGGAAGGGTTCTTGATAAAGTATATGATATAGAACAACGTATGATAAAAGATAGACAAGGACAATACTATTTTTATGAAACCTTTGACCAATATATACCAGTTGATGATAGGGATTTATATCATGAGGCAACTTATATTGAAGAGGAGCCCGAGAAAACCTTTTATCAGCAAATAAGGTCTTATATTTCGACACATATTGATTATAGTATAGAAGATAATTGATAGGAGCATTTTATGAATAAAATATTATTAGTTGATGGAAATAGTATCTTAAATAGAGCATTTTATGGATTGCCAGACCTTACAACTAAGGAAGGTTTGCACACCAATGCAGTTTTAGGATTTTTAAATATAATTTTTAAAGTGATTGATGAAGAAAAGGCAACTCATATTTGTGTTGCCTTTGATGTTAAACACCCAACCTTTAGACATGATATGTACAAGGAATACAAGGGAACTAGAAAATCTATGCCGGACGAACTTAGAGAGCAAGTTCCACTTATCAAAGAAGTTCTTGCAAGCATGAATATATTTACTATCGAGAGACCTGGTTATGAAGCAGATGATATTCTTGGTACATTATCAAGAAATGCTGATAAGGCGGGATACCTTGTCAGTGTTTTATCTGGAGATAGAGATTTACTTCAGCTTGCTACAGATAAAATTCTTATTAGGTTGCCAAAAACAAAGGCGGGTAAAACTATTATTGAAAGCTATTACGCTGATAATGTAAAGGAAACCTATGGTGTTGACCCTATTACCTTTATTGATATGAAGGGGTTAATGGGAGATACATCTGATAATATACCAGGAGTTCCAGGAATTGGTGAAAAGACAGCGGCAAAGCTTCTTACAGAGTATGGTTCCTTAGAAGGTGTATATGACAATCTTGATACTATGAAGAAGAGCAAGATGAAGGATAATCTTCAGGAGTTTAAAGAACAAGCCTTTATGTCAAGAGAACTGGCCACAATTAAACTTGATTGTGAATTAGAGGCTGATTTAGAGGATATGCTCATTGAAGATATGTTTAATTCTATATCATATGATTTATTTGTGAAGCTTGAGTTTAAGAGCTATATGAATAAATTTAGTGATGATGCAAAAGGTAAAGCCTTTGAAATATCCTATGAGTTAGTAGAGGAATTTGATGATTATACTAGTCTTATAAAGAAAGTTAAAAATGCCTCAAGGGTTGGCTTTTCCATTGTTTCTACAAATTGTGAACCTCAGTATGTGTCTATTTGTATATCAACAGATTTAGTGTATATTGTTAAACTTATTAACTTTCTCACTATAGACATGGTATCTAGAGATTTACAGGAGGTGTCTGGTAAACTTTGTTGTTTGGATGTGAAGTCACAGCTTCCATTTATAACACTTGGTGAGGAAAGTGATGTGTTCGATTGTGGTGTGGGTGCATATTTGATTAACCCAATGAAAGACGATTATTCATACGAACACATCGCAAATGATTATTTGGGTATTAATTTGCCTGATTATAAGGGATTATTAGGAAAAGAAGAGATAACAATTATGTCTTCTATGAATGATAATCATTGCAAGTATATGGCTTATTTAGCCGTCGTATCATATATGGCATATGATAAAATATGTGAAGAACTTAAAAATAAGAATATGTTTGACTTATATTCTGACATAGAACTTCCTTGCGTTTATTCACTCTATGATATGGAAAAGAATGGAATAAAGGTTGATAAAGATGCTTTATTGCAATATGGTGACAACCTTAAAACCCGTATAGAAGAGCTTACAGCTAGTATATATTCTCATGCTGGAGAAGAATTTAATATTAACTCTACAAAAAAATTAGGAGAAATATTATTTGAAAAGCTAGGGCTTAAGAGTGGTAAGAAAACTAAAACCGGATATTCTACCAGTGTTGAAGTCTTGGAAAAGCTTTCCAAAGAACATCCAGTCATAAATGATATATTGGAATATAGGCAACTTACAAAATTAAATTCAACATATGTAGAAGGTTTGTCAGGATATGTAAAAAATGATGGACGTATACATGGCAAGTTTAATCAAACAGTTACTGCCACAGGAAGAATAAGCTCTACGGAGCCTAATTTACAAAATATTCCAACCAGATTACCTCTTGGAAGGGAAATCAGAAAGGTCTTTAAACCGGAAGAAGGTTATGTATTTCTAGATGCGGATTATTCACAGATTGAGCTTAGGGTTTTAGCGCATCTTTCAGGGGACAGTACTCTTATAGAAGCCTACAACAAGGATTCTGATATCCATGCTATTACAGCATCTGAGGTATTTGATGTTCCCCTTGATGATGTAGATGACCTTATGCGTAGAAAAGCAAAGGCTGTTAACTTTGGAATTGTTTATGGAATTAGCTCCTTTGGTCTTGGTCAGGATCTTGATATATCAAGAAAAGAAGCAGAAGGATACATTGAAAAATATTTCTCAACCTATGGAAATGTTAAACTATTTCTTGATTCAACTGTAAAGGAAGCAAAGGAAAAAGGTTATACAGTTACTATGTTTGGAAGAAGAAGACCTATACCAGAACTTTCCTCATCAAACTTTATGACTAGAAGCTTTGGTGAACGCGCAGCTATGAATTCGCCAATACAAGGAACTGCAGCAGATATAATTAAGATTGCAATGATAAATGTAAACAAGGCATTAAAAACAGGTAATTATAAGTCACGACTTGTTTTACAGGTTCACGATGAGCTTTTGATTGAAGCAAAAATTGAAGAACTTGATGATGTTAAACAGCTTTTGGTTACAAAGATGATGGAAGCAGCTAACTTGAAAGTTCCACTTATTGTTGATGTGCATAGTGGTGATAGCTGGTATGATGCAAAATAATTTTTAACTAATTAATGAGGTATATTTATGATAGTACTTGGAATTACCGGTGGTGTGGGTTCAGGAAAAAGTAAAGTATTATATGATTTGAAAGAAAATTATAATGCTTATATAGTTGAGGCTGACAAATTAGCCCATGAGCTTATGCTACCAGGAAAAACTATATATAATCAGGTAGTAAAAGTATTTGGTGATGAAATTTTATCAGATGGACCAGCATCAAATATAGACCGAAAAAAACTTGGTGATATAGTATTTAATGACAGGGAAAAGCTTAGTTTACTTGATAGTATATCTCATCCGTTAGTTAAAGAAAATATAGTTAATCAGATAAAAATAGCCAAAGAAGAAGGAAATATCAAACTTTTTGTTATTGAAGCAGCATTGCTTATACAGGATGGATACAGTGAAATATGCGATGAAATCTGGTATATATGGGTTGAAAAAGAAGAGAGAATAAAAAGACTTATGGCGTCTAGGGGATATACTAGAGAAAAATGTATTTCTATGATGAAGAGTCAGGCTGATGATGAGTATTATAAAAAATATGCAAATTTCACTATAAACAACCAATTTGATTACACAAATTCATCAAATCAACTAAAAGCAAGGTTGAATAAATTGCTTGATAGTGGTATAATGTCCTGAGATATGTTTAGCTATATTTTCAACTTGCAGGAGGAGTGTTATGGCACCTATAACTAAATATCCAGAACCATTAGTTTTTGGGCTTGATATAGGTACCAGAAGCATTGTAGGAACTGTAGGATATAAAGAACAAGACAAATTTAATGTTGTAGCTATGGCGGTTAAGTATCATGATACTCGTTCAATGATAGACGGTCAGATTCATGACATCGCCAAGGTTAGCGAGGATATAGTTGCGGTTAAAAACGAGCTAGAGGAACAGCTGGGTGGTAGAAAACTCAAAGAAGTGTGTATCGCTGCGGCTGGTCGTGTTCTTAAGACTGCAGTTGGTCATGGAGAATACGAATTTTCTGAGAATACAGTTATAACACCAGAATACATTCATTCTATAGATTTAGTCGGAGTTGAAGAGGCTCACAATATTATTTTAGATGAACTATCTGAAAAAGGTGAAGATACTAAGTACTATTGTGTTGGATATACAGTAGTTAAGTATTTTCTTAATGGATATGAGATACATAATCTAGAAGGACATAAGGGAACCAAGATAGGGGCTGATGTTTTAGCAACTTTTCTCCCAGAGGAGGTTGTAAGCAGCCTTTATTCTGCTGTAGAAATGTCAGGATTAGATGTTACGAATCTTACATTAGAGCCTATAGCAGCTATCAATGTTGCTATTCCAGAACAGTATAGATTACTTAATATAGCTCTTATAGATGTGGGAGCAGGTACATCGGATATATGTATAACAAAGGATGGAAGTATTATTGGTTACGGTATGATTCCGTCAGCTGGTGATGAGTTGACTGAAGCTCTCATTAAAAAATATTTAATTGATTTTAATACAGCTGAAAAGCTTAAAACAGCTAGTATGAAGAGAAAGAGTATATCCTACAAGGATATTATGGGTATATCGCATAAGATTACTCCAGATGAGATACTTGATACTCTTGACTCGGTTAAGAAGGATATAACAGCAAAAATTGCTGAAAAAATTATAGAGTTAAATGGCGGAAGCTCTGTCAGCGCAGTGTTTGTTGTCGGTGGCGGGGGTAAAATATCAGGATTTACAGATTATCTTGCAAAGGCACTTAAACTTTCACCAGAAAGGGTGGCACTTAGAGGACAGGAAGTTATGAATGATATTAACTTTCTTGTTGAGGGAGTTAAGAAGGATCCATTGTATGTTACTCCAATTGGTATATGCTTGAATTATTTCGATCAAAAGAATAATTTTATCTTTGTTAATGTTAATGGAGAACGCATTAAACTCTATAATAATGATAAATTAACTATATTTGATGCGGCAATTCAGTATGGTTTATCCAATGACAATATATTCCCTAAGAGGGGTGCAGATATTACTTTCAAGATTAATGGTAAATCTAGAATTGTGAGAGGATACAATGGCGAAGCTGCTGTCATAAAGCAAAATGGCAAGATAGTAGGACTTAATTCGTTGATAGAGGCTAATGATAAGATTGAAATATCAGAGTCTACAGCCGGGGAGCCAGCTAAGGTTGAGCTTGGCTCATTGCCAGAATACAGTGGAACGTTAGAATTTGTTGTTAATGATACAAAGATTGTATGTCCTAAGTTTGCTACAGTTAATGAAAAACCTGCAACACAATCTTACAATATATGTGATGGTGATGATGTATGTATGCAATCATATTATACGCTAGAACAATTATTTGTATTTATGGATGTTTCGCCAGGTGGAAAGGTTTATATTAACAACAAAGAAGCTTCATTAAGCGACAAAGTATACGAGAATTTTATCGTTACATGGAAAGACGATATTGAATATAATGACTTGCCTGAAGGAGAGTCTACTTTGAAAAATGACACTAAAGAGGTGTCGGATGATGCATCAGAGAGTGAACAAATAAAGGAAGAGACTATACCACCATCAAGTCCAATGGCTATAGGTGTTGTAGTAAATAAACAACCAGTTACCCTTACTGGAAAGTCATCATATATGTTTGTAGATATTTTTGATTTTTATCCCTTTGATTTATCTACAATTCGTGGTAAACGCCTCGTTACCAATGTAAATCAGCAACATGCTGAATACATTCAACCTATTTTCGATGGGGATATTATTGATTTGTACTGGGAGAAGTAATTAACTTATGTCTAATTTTAGTAAAGACAACTTTATAAGCAAATATGCATTTTATCAAAAGGTAATGTATATTATGGGAATTGTAACCATTGCTTTATGTGGTTTTTTTACAAAGGTATATCCTACCAATACCATTATATCATTATGCCTTGTTTTTGTGTTATTTTTTGTAACTGATACTATACTGTATGCCGTTAATTATATGGATTCCTCTATGTTGTTTATGTTATTTAGATTCATAGAGTTAAGTGTATTTTTAGGTGTTCAAGCTATGGCAAACAAAGCACCTGTTATAGTAGTTGTAGCAACTATATTTATTATATTAGAAGCTGTTGAATATGTATTGTATAAAGCAGAATATGATACAAGCATGGTTAATATGAGAAGGTACAGCATTTTAGTACCTATGATTGTTAACTTATTTATTGTTAATAGTAAGTGCGAAGAGTATGTCTGGCTTGTATATATGGCTATGCATGTCTTATCTTTGATAATTGTTGTAATTATAACAGAGTGGTTTGTTCGAAGAGGTGAATCATACGAAAAGGAGATATCTAAGCTTAAATTAGAAATGTCTCGTGTTGAGGATAACAATACTAAGCTGATTGAATATCAGGAGAGAATTAAATCCACTAATGACCAGATTAATTATCAGAAGATAGACTTGATTAGAGTTAATAAAGAACTTGAACAGATTAATCTTGAGATAGAGTCTCAGTCTGAAATTATGAAATATATGGCATCAACATTTGATATACCAAAGTGTATTAATTTTATTGCTGATGCTGTAATAGAAGTAAAGAAAGCTAAGCTTTGTGCTGTGTACATAGAAAAAGATGTTTATATGAATCAGTTTGGTACTTGTATAGTTAAGACTAACTATTCATCAATGCAAAGACGTCTAAACAAAGAAATTGATTCAATTTTTGAGCGTGTTTCTTCAGGTCATGTTCATACGAAGGTGTTTAAACATGATATGTTAAAGGGATTCAAGTTTATTGGTGATGCCAATATCAATGCAGTTGCTATTTTACCATTTTATGACGGTAAAAAGATTTACGGTATGATGGTTGTGGGTTCCGATGAAGAAAATTTCTTTGACAAGAGCATGAGTTACTATGAGAACTGTATTGTCGAATTTAATGTAGCCATGAACAGTACTAAGATGTATCTTGCAATGGAAGATATGGCTAGAAAAGATGGTCTTACAGGTATATACAATAGAATATACTTCAAAAAGCTTTTTGCTGACGCCATAAAGAGTACAAAATTAAAAAAGAAATCTATTTCAGCAGCATTATTTGATATAGATAAGTTTAAAAAGGTTAATGATACATATGGACACTTAGCAGGTGATAAGGTAATTCAGATGGTTGCATCACTTGGAAAAAAATATGCTGAGGAACATGGCGGTTTTGCTTGTAGATACGGCGGTGAGGAATTTGTTATAGTGTTGCCAGGATACGACAAGGAGAGTGCCCTTGCTATAATGGAAGAACTTCACAAAGAAATTAAATCTACACCAGTATATTTTAATGATAAAAAGATATCTGTTAATGTATGTTTAGGATTAACAACCTATCCAGAGCTTTGTAGTGATCCAGAGCTTCTTGTTAGTCGGGCTGACAAAGCCATGTATTATGGTAAAAAGCATGGAAGAGGAAGATTAGTTGTAGATAGTGAACTGATCAATGATGTCGAATAAATTGTACTTATAAAAAGACAATTTTGGGTTAAAATTTGGTTGTATAGATAGGGATTTTTTATTATAATTATATTAATTTATATGCTAGAGGAGAAGAACTGTGGGATTCATTGAAAACATCAAAAAAAGAGCAAAATCTAATAAAAAAACTATTGTTCTACCAGAAACAGCAGATATGAGAACCCTCGAGGCAGCTCATAAGATACTTGAAGAGGATATAGCCAATATCATTCTTATTGGTAACAAAAAAGAAATAATTAAAAAAGCTGAAGGCTTTGACTTATCAAAGGCTCAGTTTGTTGATCCATATGACTGTGATAAGCTTAACGATTATGTTTCACTTTTGGTTGAGTTAAGAAAGAACAAAGGTATTACTCCGGAAGACGCTAAGGGATTGCTTCTTACTAATGTATTATACTTTGGTTGTATAATGGTTAAGGCGGGAGATGCAGATGGAATGGTTGCTGGCGCAGTTAACTCATCAGCCAATGTGCTTAGAGCAGCATTACAGATACTTAAGACTGCTCCAGATACTAAGCTTGTTTCAGCCTTTTTCCTTGTGGTTGTTCCTAATTGTGATATGGGAGCTAATGGTACGTTTATTTTCTCTGATGCAGGTCTTAATCAGAGTCCTAATTCAGAAGAGCTTGCAGCTATTGCAGAGAGTTCTGCAAAATCATTCCAGTTACTTGTTGAGGAAGAACCAATTGTTGCTATGCTTTCACATTCAACAAAGGGCAGTGCTAAGCACCCTGAGGTTGACAAGGTTGTAGAGGCATGCAAGATTGTTAATAGAGAATGTCCAGACCTTAAATGTGATGGTGAGCTTCAGTCTGATGCGGCTATAGTTCCATCAGTTGCAGCATCTAAGGCACCAAGTAGTTCAGTTGCTGGTAAGGCTAATGTATTAGTTTTCCCAGACCTTGATGCAGGTAATATTGGATATAAGTTAGTTCAAAGACTTGCTAAGGCAGATGCATATGGTCCTATTACACAGGGTATTGCAAAGCCAGTTAACGATTTATCAAGAGGTTGTTCAGCGGATGATATCGTGGGCGTTGTTGCTATAACAGCAGTACAGGCTCAAGCACAGGATAAATAAATTAGTGTATTTTTTGTTGGGTGGACATTGGTTCGCCCAATAAATTTTTAATAATAGATAAGGAGATTATGTTATGAAGGTATTAGTTATTAATTGCGGTAGCTCTTCACTCAAGTATCAGCTTATTGATTCAGATACAGAGCAGGTTATGGCAAAGGGTATATGTGAACGTATTAAGCTTGATGGAACACTAACTCATCAGGCTACAGGAAAAGAAAAGATTAATATTGATGCACCTATGCCAGATCACAGTGCAGCAGTAAAGATAGTTTTAGAAAAGCTTATTGATGAGGAAGTTGGTGCAATCAAGTCTTTAGATGATATTAACGCTATTGGACATAGAGTAGTTCATGGTGGAGAGAAGTTTTCTTCATCAGCTTTAATTGATGACGAGGTGCTTGCAGCTATAGAAGAATGTAATGATTTAGCTCCATTACACAATCCTGCAAATCTTATTGGTATTAGAGCATGTAAGGAGCTTATGCCAGGTGTTCCTCAGGTTGCAGTATTTGATACCGCATTCCATCAGACTATGCCGGCCCATGCATATATTTACGGCTTGCCATATGAGTACTATGAGAAATATAAGGTAAGAAGATATGGTTTCCATGGAACTAGTCATAGCTTTGTTTCAAAGAGAACAGCTGAACTTCTTGGAAAAGATATTAAGGACACTAAGATTGTTGTATGTCATCTTGGTGGTGGTGCAAGTATATGTGCTGTAGAAGGAGGCAAATCTATTGATACTACAATGGGTCTTACTCCACTTGAGGGTATTACTATGGGTACAAGAAGTGGTAATATTGACCCAGCTATTATTGAATTTATTGCAAACAAAGAAGGAAAAAGTGTTCCTGAGATTATGAATATACTTAATAAAGAATCTGGTGTACTTGGTATTTCGGGCAAATCAAGCGATTTTAGAGATCTTAACAAGGGCATTGCAGAGGGAAATGTACGTTGTGATATAGCAATGAATGTTTTTTGCTACCAGGCTGCTAAGTTTATTGGTGGATATGTAGCAGCTATGAATGGTGTTGATGCAGTTGTGTTTACAGCTGGCGTTGGGGAGAATGACCCATTAGTAAGAAAACTTACTTGTGATAGATTAGCGTTTTTAGGCGTTAGCATCGATGATGAGGCAAATAAGCTTAGAGGTGAAGAGGTTAGAATATCTGATGATACATCTAAGGTGCCTGTATATGTTGTTCCAACAAACGAGGAGCTTGCTATTGCTAGAGAAACGGTAGCATTAGTGTAATTTGTGTATGCTACACGACTAAAATATATATGTTATATCACAATTTTATCGAATTTTAGTCATTTTTTTCAAATTTAATTATTGACAAGATATAGCAATATTTGTATAATAGTCGAAGTGTGATTTTTAAGGAGGTGTAACCAAATGTCAATTTGTCCAAAGAATAAAAGTTCAAAAGCAAGAAGAGACAAGCGTAGAGCTAATTGGAAGATGTCAGTTCCAGGATTAGTTAAGTGCAGTAAGTGCGGCGAGCTTATGATGCCACACAGAGTTTGCAAGGCTTGTGGTTCATATAACAAGAAAGAAATCGTTAAGGCTGATTAATTCAGTTTAAAATAAAGGATTCCTATTAAGGAGTCCTTTATTTTTTTGCTTTTTTTATTTGTATAATTTGCCATAAAAACCCACAATATTATCATGTGTATTATAAGGAATGTTATCTTGCAAAATCCCATAAAAAACTATATAATATTATGATAAAATGTCATAAGTGTGTAAATACATAGATATGAAATATATTACGAATGGAATATATAAATATATAAAAAGGAGAAGTATAATGGAACGAATAAAAATTGCTGTAGATACATTAGGTGGGGATTATGGATGTGAATATATGATGCTTGGTATAAGTGAAGCATTAAAAGAATTTGATGATATAGACATTATTGTAACCGGTAAGGAAGAGGATATTAAAAAATATATTAAAGAATACGGTATTGATGAAAGTAGACTTACTATTATCAATGCAACAGAAGAAATCACTTGCCATGATGCTCCTGTAGAAGCAATCAGAAAGAAAAAGGATTCATCCCTTGTTCTTGCTCTCAATGAAGTTAAAAATGGCAATGCCAAGGCTTGTATTTCATCTGGTAATTCAGGTGCTATATTAGCGGGTGGACAGTTTATTGTTGGAAGAGCTAAGGGGGTTAAGAGAACTCCTCTTGCACCCCTTTTACCAACGTTGACAACACCATCACTTCTTATTGACTGTGGTGCAAATGTTGATGCAAAACCAGAAAATTTGGTCCAGTTTGCAAAGATGGGTTCTCTTTACATGGAAAATATAGAGGGAATTGAAAAACCAAGAGTAGGTATTATAAATATTGGAGCAGAGGATGAGAAGGGAAATGCCTTAGTAAAGGAAACTATACCTCTTCTTAGAGAATGTAAGGATATAAACTTTATCGGAAGTGTAGAGACAAGAGATATTCCTAATGGTGTGGCTGATGTACTTGTATGTGAAGCATTTATAGGTAATGCCTTATTGAAGCTATATGAGGGCGTTGGAAATATGTTTATGTCAGAAATAAAATCTGCCCTTATGACTAATTTGAAAACAAAAATTGGAGCTGCCCTTATTAATAAGACTTTAAAGAAAACACTAAAGAAATACAAAGCAACAGACAAGGGTGGCGCACCATTGCTTGGACTTAAGGGTCTTGTTGTAAAGATACATGGAAATAGCAAAAATACAGAGATGTCTAGTGCTATAGCACAGTGTAGAACATTTATTGTAAATGACGTAACAGGAAAGATTGTATCTGCTTTTGAGAGTGGGGAGTAATATGTCTAACAAATATGATGAGCTAGAAAAGAATATAGGTTATATATTTAAGGATAAGGGAAACTTAGAAACCGCACTTACTCACAAATCCTTTGCAAATGAGAAAACATGTGTCAAATTTGAATCATATGAAAGATATGAATTCTTAGGAGATGCAATTTTAGAATTTCTAACAAGCAAGTATCTGTTTGATAACTATCCTGATAATACAGAGGGAGAGCTTACTAAGCTTAGAGCGAGCTTGGTATGTGAATTTACCTTGTCAAAGATTGCCAGAGAACTTAAACTAGGACAGTATGGACGTTTTAGTAAGGGTGAAAAGAATACAGGTGGAATGAATAGAGATTCCATTCTTTGTGATATGTTTGAATCTTTATTAGGCGCTATATATCTAGATGGTGGAATGGATCAGGCAAAAAAGTTTGTTGAAACCTTTTTACTCACAGATATAGAACATAAACAGTTGTTTTATGATGCTAAATCTATGTTACAGGAATATGCACAAAAGCAGGATAAGGTTTTGTTGTACAATCTTATAGAAGAAACCGGTCCTGATCACAATAAAGAATTTAAGGTTCAAGTTATGATGGATGATAAGAGTGGGGCCATTGGTGTTGGTCACTCTAGAAAAGCTGCTGAACAAATGGCGGCTTATAATACACTATATGCATTACAGCAAAAAAACTAAGTTGTTGTAATAGGATTGGATGGTAACAGTATGTATTTAAAAAGTATTGAAGTAAATGGATTTAAATCCTTTGCAAATAAGATTAATTTTAAGTTTAATAACGGAATTACTGGTATTGTAGGGCCTAACGGTTCTGGAAAGAGTAATGTAGGTGACGCTGTAAGATGGGTTCTTGGTGAACAGAGTGCAAAACAGCTTAGAGGTTCTAAGATGGAGGATGTTATCTTCTCTGGTACTGAGCTTAGAAAACCACAGGGTTCTGCTTATGTTGCTATTACTCTTGATAACAGTGACCACAAGCTTCCTATAGATTTTAACGAGGTGACTGTGGCGAGACGAGTATATCGCTCAGGAGAAAGTGAGTACCTTATTAATGGAGTAGTTAGTCGTCTTAAGGACGTTAACGCTTTGTTCTTTGATACTGGTATAGGTAAAGAAGGTTATTCTATAATTGGTCAGGGTCAGATTGAGCGTATACTTAGTGGTAAGCCTGAGGAACGTAGAGAACTTTTTGATGAGGCTGCAGGTATCGTTAAATATAAAAAGAATAAAGCGGCTACTGAGAAGTCCCTTGAACAGGAAAGACAGAATCTTTCTCGTGTTAATGATATT
Organism: Lachnospiraceae bacterium; assembly: GCA_017625815.1. GTDB lineage: Bacteria > Bacillota > Clostridia > Lachnospirales > Lachnospiraceae > Coprococcus_C. The sequence continues at coordinate 19,280 of JAGAKD010000270.1, forward strand.
TTAGGAGAGCTTGAAAAGCAGGTAGGCCCATTAAAGGAACAGTCAGAGACTGCAAGAAAATACCTTATTTTTAAAGATGAGTTAAAAAAGCTTGATATTAATGCATTCCTTCTTGATGTTGACAATACTAAGGAACAGCTTTCTGAGTACGAGAACAAGCTTAATATTGTTGAGGAGGATTCTACTAGACTTAGAGAAGAATTCGATAAAGCAAAAGAAGAATATGAGAAGATAGAAGCAGAGCTTGAAGCATATAATCAGCGTATTGATGATATTAAGAATGAAATACATGAAAAGAAGCTCACTAACCAGAAATATGAGGGCGAGATTAATGTTGTTACACAGCAGATTATTTCTTATAAGCAGAG
>JAGAKD010000027.1 GCA_017625815.1 Lachnospiraceae bacterium
ACTGGTAAGATTTGGATGTGTCCAGTTGTACCTAAGTGGGAGGGTTCACTAGGTGAGGATTCACCAACTCAGAATGCTTCATCAGGTGATACAGGCTCAGTTGCAGCAAAAAATGATGCTGTAAGCAAGATTGAGACAGTATCTAAGGTGTTGGATATATTTAGCTAATGTTATATTATGCCGCCGTAGTTTATCTACGGCGGTTTTTATGTTATAATGACAGTGGTTAAGGTAAAAATTTTGGTATATAAGTAACAGAGGAGTTTTTCTATGGGGAGAATAATTGGATTTATAATTTGGTTAATATGCTGTTTTATTTTTGTTCATATAGGAATTATCTCGCTGAAAGCTGATAAACCAGTTGGATTTTTCGCGCAGAGTGAACCACCTAAGGTGAAAGATGTAAAAGCATATAATAAAGCTGTGGCAAAGATATGGTTTTTCTTTGCGGCAGGGATGTTGATATTGGGATTACCACTTATTATAGGTGGGCAGAATTCACCTCTCATTATAATATCTATAATCGGAACAATGTTTCTAGCTATAGGTATATGTGTGATATATATTTTTGTCGAAAACAAATATAAGGAATAGGTAGGAGGCGGCAGCTATGAGCAGAAAAATCATTTACAGAGTTATCAATATTTTATGTCTTATGTTGCTTATGGGAACAGTTATATGGCTTATAATTATTTGGGATAGTTTGCCAGATGAGATAGCTATGCATTATAATGCAGCCGGTGAAGTAGACCGAATGGGGAGAAAAACAGATATAATAATACTGCCTATTATGAGTTGGATTATGTATGGAGTTATGGTTCTTGTGGAGCATATTCCAGGAGCTTGGAATACAGGAGTAAAGGTTACTCCTGAGAATGCGGCTAGAGTTTATGGTATAACAAAAAGAATGATAGTAATACTAAAACTATTACTTGTAATGACATTTACTATGATAACAGTATTTAGTGCTATGGGAAAAAATATGCCAATATGGTTTTTACCAGTAGAACTTTTGCTAATATTTGGAAATATAATTTGGCATCTTATTAGTTTGTATAGAAATCGCTAGTATGAAATTATTGTGTTGAAAACTACATAACACTGTGCTACAATAACACAGTTTAAACGATTACAATGCAATTCATCATATGATGGGTTGCATTTAGCTTGTAATGAAAAAGAGGTTTGATTATGAAGATAACAAGAGAAGATGTAAGAAATGTGGCAATTATAGCTCACGTTGACCATGGTAAAACAACACTTGTAGACGAATTGCTTAAGCAGAGTGGTGTGTTCCGCGAGCATCAGGAAGTGGCAGAAAGAGTAATGGACTCTAACGACATAGAACGTGAAAGAGGTATTACTATACTTTCAAAGAATACTGCCGTAACCTACGGAACTACTAAGATTAATATTATTGATACTCCTGGACACGCTGATTTCGGTGGTGAGGTTGAGCGAGTTCTTAAAATGGTTGATGGCGTTATTTTAGTTGTTGATGCTTTTGAAGGAGCTATGCCACAGACTAAGTTCGTATTAAAGAAGGCACTTGAGCTAGATTTAAACGTAATAGTTTGTATTAACAAAATTGATAGACCAGAGGCTAGACTTGCAGAGGTTGAGGATGAGGTTTTAGAGCTTCTTCTTGAGCTTGATGCAAATGATAAGCAGTTGGATAGTCCTTTTGTTTATGCTTCAGCTAAGGCTGGTATTGCGTCACTTTCTCCAGATGAGAAGGGAACTGATATGAAGCCTCTTTTTGATACAATTATAGAGCACATTCCTGCACCAACAGGTGACCCAGAGGCAGGTACACAGATTCTTATCAGTACAATTGATTACAATGAGTATGTTGGTAGAATTGGTGTTGGTAAGGTAGAAAATGGAACTATTAAGCTTAATCAGGAGGCTGTTATTGTAAATGCCCACGACCCAGAGAAAAAGCTTAAGGTTAAGATTGGTAAATTATATGAGTTTGAGGGATTAAATAAGGTTGATGTTCAGGAAGCTGGTATTGGTTCAATCGTAGCTATATCAGGTATTGCGGACCTTAAGATTGGTGATACTATTTGTTCCCCAGAAAATCCAGAATCAATTCCTTTCCAGAAGATTTCAGAGCCAACCATAGCTATGCACTTTATGGTAAATGATTCACCTCTTGCCGGAAAAGAGGGTAAATTTGTAACCTCAAGACATATTCGTGATAGACTTTTCAGAGAACTTAATACAGACGTTTCTCTTAGAGTAGAGGAAACAGATACAACAGAAAGCTTCAAGGTTTCTGGTAGAGGAGAACTTCATCTTTCAGTTCTTATTGAGAATATGAGAAGAGAAGGATATGAGTTTGCTGTAAGTAAGGCTGAGGTTATCTACAAGGAAGATGAAAAGGGCAAAAAATTAGAGCCATTTGAGATAGCGGTTATAGATGTGCCAGATGAATTCTCAGGTACAGTTATAAATATGCTTAATAACCGTAAGGGTGAGCTTCAGGGTATGGCACCTACAGGCACAGGAACAACAAGACTTGAGTTTTCTATACCATCAAGAGGACTTATTGGATTTAGAGGTGATTTCCTTACTGCAACTAAGGGAAATGGTATATTAAATACTATTTTTGATGGATATGCACCATATAAGGGAGATATGAACTATAGAAGTCAGGGCTCACTTATCGCATATGAGTCAGGAGAATCTATTACCTATGGTCTTTTCAACGCTCAGGAAAGAGGAACTCTCTTTATCGGAGCAGGCGAGCAGGTATATGGAGGAATGGTTGTAGGACAGTGTGGTAGAAGTGAAGATATAGAGGTAAATGTCTGCAAGAAGAAGCAGCTTACTAATACAAGAGCTTCAGGTTCAGATGAAGCTTTAAAGCTTACACCACCAAAGATATTAAGTCTTGAACAGGCACTCGACTTTATCGATACAGATGAACTTCTTGAGATAACACCAAAGACAATCCGTATTAGAAAGAAGATACTTGACCCAACGCTTCGTATGAGAGCAAAACGTGCTATGCAGTCAAGCTAAATATGTTATAAAGTTAATATTGGTCCTATATATTATAAATCATATGCATAGGACAAAAAAATAAAAAAGTAGATACGTATTATTCATGGTATTAGATATATGTTTTTTAAACCGTTTGCGAATGTCGGTACTTAGCGAGGTACTTTCGAGCTTAGTACCGCTACTTGAGCAATCGAGCGAGAGCGTGTTTGAAAAAACATATATCTAATACTGAATAATATGCATCTACCTTTTTTGTTATACTGTTATATCTATATCACAAAGAACCATCTTAGTTCATGTCTTTTACTAATATTTAGTTTGTCGTATATTCTATAGGCTAACTTCTTAACATAGTTGTAAGAATAGTTTAGCTCTTCTGCAATTTCTTGGTTAGTGTATCCAAGAGCAATCATTTTACCAACTTCTAATTCTGCTTCTGTAAGTATCCCTTCAAGTTTTGCAACCTTTTCTTTGTCAAGTTTAACCTTAAGTGTGTCTGTTTGAGCTACAACTACAGTTTGTTTTGAATAAAGCAAATGGTTCTTGACTCTTGCAAGGAAGATATCAGGTATAAAAGGCTTTGTTATGTAGTCAACAGCACCTAATTCAAGCACTGTAAGTTCTGTATGTACGTCATCAACACTAGTTAAGAATATAACTGGAATATTAGGTCTAATAGATATTATCTCTTTAAAAACTGTGATACCATCCATATCTGGCATGGAAATATCGCAGATGATAAGATCGGGAACAACCCCCTTCTCAATAGTAGCTAAGGCTTCTTTCCCTGAGTTGGCTAAATTTACTTCATAGCCGGATTTATTTAAGAGTATTTCTATCATCTTAAGAATGGTTATATCATCATCAATAACCATAATTAGCTCATTTGCCATTGTTGTCTCTCCTTAGAATGCTAAAAAACAAACACTTTACTGTGTTAAAGTGCCAAAAGTATATGTGACTATATATTACAAAATTTTTACAAAATTTACAAGGGAAAAATTTATACATTTAAAAAACTAAGTGTTTTAGCTGTATTGTGTTGGAATTATGTGAGATAAGTGGTATAATAATCGTAATTATGCTGTTACAAATTATGACTTGATGTTCGGAGGAAACTGATATGAAATACAATACAGTTATATTTGATTTGGATGGTACCTTGCTAGATACTTTGGAAGATTTGACAGATAGTGTTAACTATGCTTTAGAATCTATGGGATATCCTACGAGAACCATTGATGAGGTTAGAAACTTTGTTGGCAATGGTGTTAGAAAATTAATTGAAAGAGCTGTTCCTTCGGATACGGAAGTTGCTGATATAGATAAGACTTTTGAATACTTTATTGAATATTATAGTGAGCATAATCAGGATAAAACCAAACCATATGAGGGTGTGGTTGAGCTTATGGGAAAGCTCAAGGAAAATAACATCAAGATGGCTATAGTATCCAATAAGGTTCACGATGCAGTTCTTATGCTTAGAGACAAGTTCTTTGTTGATGTTGAGGTTGCTATAGGTGATATGCCTAATATGGCAAGAAAGCCTGAACCGGATTCATGTTATAAGGCCTTAGAACTATTAGGAAGCGACCCCAAAGATGCTTGCTATGTTGGTGATTCTGAGGTGGATTTAGAAACTGCAAGAAATGCTGGTCTTGATTGTATATCAGTTTTATGGGGATTTAGAGAAAAAGATTTGTTGGCTGAAAATGGAGCCAAAACATTTGCTTTTACCACAGAGGATGTTTTGAAAGAGGTGTTAGGTTAATGAGAAATCTTACAATGCTTATGGATTATTATGAGCTTACAATGTCAAACGGATATTTTGTAAAGGGACATAAGGACAAAGTAGTTGTGTTTGATATGTTTTACAGAAGAAATCCTGACAATGGAGGATTTGTTGTAGCAGCAGGATTAGAGCAACTTATAGATTATATACAGGATATGCATTTTACTACAGAAGATATAGAGTACCTAAGAAGTAAAGGGCAATTTTCTGAAGAATTTTTGCAATACCTAGCAGATTTTAAATTTACTGGAACTATAGATGCAGTGCCAGAGGGAACTATATGCTATCCTAATACTCCTATGGTTACGGTCACTGCACCAGTTATTGAAGCACAGCTTATAGAGACTATGTTACTTCTCACTATTAATTTTCAGTCTCTTATAGCCACAAAAGCTTCTAGAATATGTAGAGCAGCAGGAGATGCTGGTTCTGTGGTTATGGAGTTTGGTGCACGTAGAGCTCACGGTGCAGACGCGGCTATACTTGGAGCAAGAGCGGCTTATATAGGCGGAGTGGGAGCTACTGCAACAACTATTGCGGACGAGATGTTTGGAGTGCCAGCTACGGGAACCATGGCTCATAGCTGGATTCAATTCTTTGACACTGAGTATGAGGCCTTCAAGACCTATGCAGAAGTGTACCCTGACAATTGTACATTGTTGATTGATACGTACGATATCCTTAAGAGTGGTGCAGTAAATGCCATCAGAGTAGCAAAAGAAGTTCTCGAACCTATGGGTAAACGCTTAAAGGGCGTCCGTATAGATAGTGGAGACTTGGCATATTTTTCTAAGAAGCTTAGAAAGATGTTTGATGCTGAAGGTATGGAGGACTGCAAGATTGTAGTATCCAACAGTATAGATGAGTTTCTTATCAAATCATTGCAAAAACAGGGGGCGAAGATTGACTCTTATGGAGTTGGTGAACGTATGATAACATCAAAGTCAGATCCTGTTTTTGGTGGTGTATACAAGTTAGTTGCTGTTAAGGATGATGAAGGACAATTTGTTCCTAAGATTAAGATATCTGAAAATGTTGAAAAGATTACTAATCCTGGACGTAAGAAATTATGGCGTATATTTAGCAAGGAGACAGGATATGGTTTGGCGGATTTGCTTACCTTTTACGATGAAGAGGTTGATGTTAGCAAGCCATATCCATATGTTGACCCAGTTAAGCCTTGGAAGAAGATGCGTTTTGAAAATGTAGACGTAAAGGAAATGCAAGTTACCATTTTTAAAGATGGTGAATTGGTATACAAGAAGCCTACGTTAGAAGAGATTAGAGCATATGTTTCGGACCAATTAACTAATCAGGTATGGGAGGAAGAGCAAAGATACGAGAACCCTCATACCCACTATGTTGATTTATCTAAGAAGTTATACGAAGCTAAAGCCGGAATGCTTGAAAAGGAGTACTAATTTCAATGAGAAAGTTTGACACCCGAATACAGGATTTAAAATACAGAGTTTTAAGAGAAACAGCTAGAATGGCATGGAATGATACTTTACTTGAAGGTATTATGGATATTCCAGATATTATTGTACCCGGAAAAAAACCTACAATGAGATGCTGTATATACAAAGAAAAAGCAATTGTAGCAGAGCGTGTTAAGCTTGCTATGGGAGGAGACAAGACTAATGACAATGTAATAGAGGTCATTGAGATTGCTTGTGACGAGTGCCCTGTTGGAGGATACGAGGTTACACGTTCTTGTAGAGGTTGTCTTGCACATAGATGTGCAGATGCTTGTAAATTTGGTGCCATAACCATAGACGAACACCAGAAGGCTCATATTGATAAAAGCAAGTGCAAGGAATGTGGTGCTTGCGCCAAGGTATGTCCTTATAGTGCAATTATGGATTATAAAAGACCATGTCAGCAGGCTTGTAAAATTGGAGCCATTACAATGGATGAGGATTATGCAGCTAAGATAGACAATGATAAGTGTATATCCTGTGGCGCTTGTGTATACCAGTGTCCATTTGGTGCAATTAGCGAAAAATCATATATTTTAGATGCTATTAGATATATAAAAGAGAGTGAAGGTGGCAAGAAATACAAAACCTATGCGGCTATTGCACCAGCCTTTGCAAGTCAGTTTGTGTATGCTAAGTCTGGACAGGTTATTACAGGACTCAAGGAGCTGGGCTTTGATGAGGTGGTTGAAGTTGCCCTTGGTGCAGATATGGTTACCTGGAAGGAAACAGAGGAGCTAAAAGAGAAGGGAATTCTTACAAGCTCTTGTTGTCCGGCTTTTGTATCATATGTTACTAAGGAATTTCCTGATTTGTTGCCATATGTGTCATCTACACTTTCACCGATGGCTATTATAGGTAAACATATTAAAGAGATGGATCCAACTGCCAAGGTTGTATTTATTGGACCTTGTACTGCAAAGAAGATGGAACTTAAGAGAGAAACTGTGGCTCCGTATGTAGATACAGTTTTGACCTTTGAAGAGTTACAGGCACTTTATGACAGCAAGGATATAGACATTACAACCTTAGAAGAGACGGTTCTTTCGGATGCATCATATTATGGAAGGATATTTGCTCGCTCAGGAGGACTCACTGATGCTGTAAAACAAAGTATGAAGGAGCAGGGTAGTGAGGATTTTGAATTAAAACCAGTTGTGTGTGACGGTATAGAGAATTGCAAGATAGCTTTACTTAAGCTCAGAAAAAATCTTTTAGATGGAAACTTTGTGGAAGGTATGGCTTGTCAAGGTGGTTGCGTAAGTGGAAATGGTGGTCTTACTCATATGGCAAAGAGCCGTATGGATGTAGAAAATTATGGAAAGACCTCTAAGATATCAACAATAAAGGAGGCTATAGATGGATAATATGGATAATACAGCACAAAATAAGTTCAACCTAAATTTTAAGATTGATGACAATGTGTCTGTCAATCAAAATGAGCTTACTTTGTATAACTATGATTTTTTAGGAAATAAATCTGTTTGTGATATTACCTATGTAGATGGTGTTAGAGTGTTATCTTATACTATCCCTGCTACATTGCCTCTTAGCCAGTTTTTATCCAAGCAGCTATATAAGGGAGAGTTCCTTTCTATTATTTCCAATATACTTAAGCAGTTGCTTTATTTTGAGGGTAATGATATGGCTCTCAAGAAGGTAATGCTTAATACAAAGTACATGTACATTGAATTATATAACCTTGATGTTCAGCTTATATATATGCCTGTAGAAAAGAATTTTGCAGATTGCAATGTATGTGAGTTTATTCAGAAGTTTATTGAAAAGGTTAGATTTGCTGATATGCAATGTGTTTCATGTGTTGATCAGATTTTGAGTTACCTGGACAGTAGAATGATGTTTTCTCTGAAGGACTTCTATAATTTTATTTTGGAGTTACAAAAAGATAATATCTTAAATGATGACAAGGACTCAGGTGACGGCGAAACAACTGTGCTTAATCAGATACAGTACAAGAATATTGTTCCATATCTTGTTAGACTTAGAACCAATGAACTTGTGCCGATTGATAAAAGTCCCTTTACTGTGGGTAAATCCCCTGATAACAACTATCAAATAGTTGATAATAAACGTATTAGTAGACAGCATTGTAGTCTAAAAATTAGCAATGGAGAGTGTTACATAAAGGATAATGATTCCACTAATAAAACCTATGTTAACGGCAAGGTAATACAGCCAGGCTTTGATGTAATGCTTAGCAATGATGATTATATCCGTATGGCAGATGAGGAATTCAAATATTGGGTAAGATAATATGGTAGCATCTGATGAACATTACAATAAAATGACGAAAACACCAGTTTCAAAGCTGATTATAACCTTGGGTATTCCTACAACTATATCTATGTTGATTACCAATATATATAATATGGTTGACACGTATTTTGTAGGAACCTTAGGTGAGAGTCAGCAGGCAGCAACTGGTATACTTTTTACTTTACAGGTCATTATTCAAGCAATAGCATTTATGTTTGGCCAAGGCTCAGGAACTATGGTTTCTAAGGCTTTGGCTGATAAGAATGCTAAAGAGGCTTCTACATTTGTATCAACAGCATTTTTTACTGCTGTAGCTATGGGAAGCTTGCTTATGATAGGTGGTCTTTTTTTTCTGAACCCATTGTTATACCTTTTGGGAAGTACGGATACAATACTTCCTTATGCTAGAGATTATGGAATGTGGGTTTTGATTTCCTGTCCATTTATGGTTGCTTCTTTTGTTCTTAACAACAACCTAAGATATGAGGGAAAATCCTTTTATGCCATGATTGGTCTTGTTACAGGAGGCATGCTTAACGTATTTGGTGATTATTTTTTGATTAAGGTATGTAATAAAGGCGTATTTGGTGCGGGCCTTGCCACTGCTGTGTCTCAGATGATAAGCTTTTTTATTCTTTTATATTTCCATGAAACCATAGCCCAAGGCTCCATAAGGTTAAAATATATAAGCAAAGATATAAAGGAATACTTAACTATAATGAAGGTTGGTTTTCCTGCCTTAGTTAGACAGGGCTTAACATCTATTTCCAACGGACTTTTGAACAATATGACAAAGGTATACGGAGATGCAGCTATTGCAGCAATGAGTGTTGTTAATAGATTTTCATCCTTTGTAATGTGCGTAGGCTTAGGTGTTGGTCAGGGATTTCAGCCGGTAGCTTCATTTAATTATCAAGCTGGAGAATATAAGAGGGTGAA
>JAGAKD010000271.1 GCA_017625815.1 Lachnospiraceae bacterium
ATACTCATGCAGAGAACCCCATTATCTCCGGTGAGCTTCTGGTGAAGCCTACTGTAGGTAAGGGAGAGGCTACTAAGAAGGCTATCAGAGAAGCACATCTTCCTTTCATTCAAGGGTTCTATTCCAATACTTATGGTGTAATGCCTGAGATATATGGTAAATATTTCCCATTCCTGAAAGACTATATGCTGAATGCTTTGGATGACCTTTCAAGAAATAGCAAGAGAGGAGAACTGAGTGAAAAGGAGATAGATGAATATCTTGAAGATTATCTAACCTACAAGGTATCCAGACTTCCTTCACTTGGAACTGAGGTATTGCCTGATGGAACTGTAATGACAGCTGAAGAAAAAAGAAGATACTTTATCAACTCATTCCCTAAGAGATTTGTTGATTTAAGAGCTTCTATTCCTGAGTTGGCTCAGAATGATTTCATGCAAAGAATCAAGGCTTACAGAGCCAAGAGTAAAGATGCTTCTGGCAAACCTTTCCTTTCTCCTACACTTCTCTTCGAGAATAGTGGCGGATTGAATGCTCTTGACAGGGAAAGATATACCAATGCCTGGAGAGACATGCTCTATAGTGACAATGCTGATGTAAGACAACTTGCAGTGGATATGTTCAAGTATGCCTACTATAAGAATGGTCTTGGCTTCGGCCCTACTTCATGGATGCACCTTGTGCCTATTGAAGTGGAATTCAGTATTGACGGATATAGAGATGAACTAATAAGAATTCAGGAAGAGGATGGTGAGGATATGGAAGGTTTTACAGAGCAATTCATACTGAACCATACTGACAACAGGAATATTATCTCCTATGCTCCTGAGCAATCTGCAAAGGATATTCTCGGAAGTATTGAGAATGGTACTTTCACAATAGATATTCAGGATGCCGTCAGAGACCCAGAAGGAAATCAGAAATGGCTTGTATCTGATGTAATAGGAGATGTGATTATCTTCAAGAAGATAGTGGGTGTAATGTCGGGAAGTACCCCTAAGATATTCCGTCTAATCAGTGAAACTGAGGACACAGTTTCTTATGCAGAGGTATCTAAACTCGGTGTGAGAAATGCTTATAAGGAATACTCTTATGGTGCAGATATAACTAACATGAAGTCTCAGGTCGGAGAATACACAGAAGGTGACAATGTACTCAACACTGGTATAATGCCAGGTCCTGCTGAATCACAGGAGGAAAGGTTCGATATAGCCGGAGCTGTAGCTGAAGCTAATATAATGAATCAGACAGAGGCAATAGCACCTGATATGCCAATGCCAGACCTTGCAGACTTAAGCAAAGCACCTCAGAATCTTGAGGATTATGCACAGGAAGATGATTGTCCATTTTAATAATTAATATATGGCTTGTATAAAGGAAATAACAAAGGATAGTGGGCTCTATAAGAGCCTGCTATCTTTCCTTCCGGAAGATACTGTGGAATCCCTGATTAGGTCAGTGAACTCCACTGCTTTTGAAGAAAGATTCGGAAAGTTCATAGAGACAAGAAAG
>JAGAKD010000272.1 GCA_017625815.1 Lachnospiraceae bacterium
AATTGAGATTAAGTAAGGAGGTGCTAGAATAATGGAATACATGACTATAGACGGAAGATGTGTGCCTATAGAAGGTGAGAAGAACATTCTTGCAGTTATTCGTAAGGCTGGCATCGATTTACCTACATTTTGTTACCATTCGGAGCTTTCTGTATACGGCGCTTGTCGTATGTGTGTTGTAGAGGATGACAGGGGAAGAATCTTTGCTTCCTGTTCAGAGCAACCTAGAGCCGGTATGGTAATCAAGACTAATTCAACTAAGATAAGAAAATATCGTAAGCTTATTATAGAGCTTCTTCTTGCGTCACACTGTAGAGATTGTACAGTGTGTACTAGAAATGGTAACTGTGAGCTTCAAAATATTGCATTTAAGGTGGGTATCCACTCAGTTAGATTCCCTAACAACAGAGAGCAGGTGCCTATCGATATTAGTTCACCATCTATTGTTAGAGACCCTAACAAATGTATTCTTTGTGGTGACTGTGTAAGAACTTGTGATGAGATACAGGCAGTTGGAGCAATTGATTTTGCATACAGAGGTTCTAAGATGGAGGTTACGCCTGCCTTTGGAAAAGGACTTGCAGATACTGATTGTGTAGGCTGTGGACAGTGTGTGGTTGCTTGTCCTACAGGTGCTATCTCAGTTCGTACCAATGTAACTGATGTATGGCAGGCCATTGAAGATCCTAACATCAGAGTAGTTGCACAGATTGCTCCAGCAGTTAGACTTGCTGTAGGTGATAAGTTTGGTTTCCCTAAGGGAACTAACACTATGGGCAAGCTTGTGGCTGCTCTTAGACTTATGGGCTTTGATCAGGTTTATGATACAAACTTTGCAGCGGACCTTACTGTTATGGAGGAGTCAAAGGAATTTGCTGAAAGACTTGAGAAGAATGAAAACCTTCCACTTTTCACATCCTGTTGTCCTGGTTGGGTTAAGTTCTGTGAGACAAAGTATCCAGAGTTTGCCGATAATATTTCGACTTGTCGTTCTCCTCAAGGAATGTTCTCTGCTGTAGTTAAAGAATACTTTGCTAAGCAGGATGCAGAAGATGGCAAGAAGACATTTGTTGTATCTATTATGCCTTGTACAGCTAAGAAGGGTGAGATAGAAAGACCAGATAACTTCACTGATGGTAGACAGGATACAGATAAGGTCCTCACTACTATAGAGGTTATCAGAATGATTCGTCAGGCTGGTATTAAGTTCGAGGAGATAGAAAGTGAAGCTCCTGATATGCCATTTGGCATAGCATCTGGTGCGGCTTCAATCTTTGGTGTAACAGGTGGTGTAACAGAAGCAGTTCTTCGTCACGTATCTGCCGAGAAGGGACATCAGGTTATATCACAGCTCAGCTTCTCAGGTGTACGTGGAGATGAGGGTATCAAGGAAACAAGCGTTATGCTTGGAGATAGAGAAATCAAGATTGCTGTTGTGAATGGTCTTGGCAATGCAGCAAAGTTACTTGATTCAATTAAGGCTGGTGAAGCACATTATGATTTTGTTGAAGTCATGGCTTGTAGACGAGGCTGTATAGCAGGTGGTGGTCAGCCACTTCCTATAGGTCCAAGAACAAGAGCTTCACGTGCTGAAGGAATATATGCTGTAGACAGAGAATCACTTATTAGATTTACAGATGATAATCCACTTCTTGCTCAGACATATCAAGATGTAATTGCTGGCAAGGAGCATAAGTTGTTGCATAGGAGCGAAGGTTAGGTTTTAGTAGGAAAAGCTATATGTTTTATTGCATATGTTTAGTATGCAAAATAAAGGAGGTGGAGTTCATATGAAAAAGGAAGAGAGATTTGTAAAAGTTTATTCACAGGGCATGGCTAGTTCAACTGAAATTTTAGTGGATAGAGAGACAGGAATAAATTATTTGTTTCATCATCAAGGCAACGCAGGCGGAATGACAGTCTTATTAGATAAAGATGGAAAACCTGTGGTGACAAAAATAGAAGATAACTAAGATTTTGTTAAACAAATATCCAAAGTTGAATGATTCACCCAAAATGGTGTATCGTTCAACTTAAGAATCAAGAATAAAAGGGTGCGTAACGCACCCTTTTATTATTTATCCTTACTCACGGCGTTGAACACACAGCAAAGTCCTGCGTATAAAACTCCTGCTACAGCCCAGATAATCCATGTCATATCCCAGGCTTTTGTTATAAATGACACGCCAAGGAATATAGCTGTTACTAAACACCA
>JAGAKD010000273.1 GCA_017625815.1 Lachnospiraceae bacterium
CAAAATTCCAAATCCTCACCTAGCTTTTGCATAAAGGTATCGTCTATAGGTCGTAAACCTCTAGCCGTTATGCTAGCATCGTTTAATGTTACTTTTACTTTGTTCATGTACCCTCCTTCTTAGACAAAATGTCCTACAAATAGCAGGAGGACACGTGCGCCTAGAATTACATACCCTCGCTGCTTAAATTAATTGGAAATATAAAGCATCGAAGTTCTGTGATTCTAAGAAATAATAGACGTGGCAAGAAACGCCACAAAAATAGAATATGAAATTTAATGCTTTAGAATATGGTAACACAGTGCGACTTGAAATGTCAAACACTTTTTGCGTGTGCTACAAAGTAAAAAAATATCCCTGCTTAGTGCAGGGATATTACAACTATATTAAGCTTACAACAGCTTCTCTACATATTCACCGCATCAAGTATAGTATTAACCAACAAGTCATTCTGGCTTGGCTTCATAAAACAGAATCTAATATATCTATTATCTAAGCCCTTGATGTTTTCACAATTTCTGATAATGATACCCTTGAGCTTGCAGGCATCTACAATCTTCTCCGCAGTAGCTTCCACATCTAAAAGCTGAACTAACATATAGTTCGCATATGGCTTGTATAGCTTTACCTTCTTGTTAGTTGACATAGCTGAGTAGATAAGATTTCTCTCAGTGTATATCTGTGAACGAGATTCTTCGATGTATTTTTTGTCTCTGAACATAGTGAGACAAGAAACAGCAGTTAAGGAAGAGATGTCTGTTGGGGACTTGGTCTCTATAGCCTTCATATAGTCCTTGTTGTTCATAATAGCGTAGGCAAGTCTGAGACCAGGTACTGCAAAGAACTTAGATACACTTCTAAGTACTGCTATGTTGCTGTAATCTTCCACAAGTGGTACGCAGGTTAGGTCTGCGTAATTCTCTGTGAATTCTATGTACATCTCGTCAATGACAAGGAAAATGTCTAACTCCTTACATACTGCAGCTAGAGTCTCTAAGTCGTCCCTGCTTATAATCTGCGAAGTAGGGTTGTTAGGATTGCCGATAACAATCATATCTATAGATGAGTCTAGTTTTGATACAAAATCTGCAAGGTCAAATTCGAAGTTCTTAGCTTCCTCTAACTCGTAGTAGCACATCTCGCAATCATGAATCTTAAGAACTGCCTCATACTGTGAAGATGTTGGTACAAGCACCATAGCTTTCTTTGGTGCAATAGCAACCGCGTATTTGTGCAAAAGGTCCGCTGAGCCATTGGCAAGTACAACGTAGTCGGCGTCACATTTTAAGTATACTGCTATGGCTGATTTTAAGTTGCCGTAGTAGTCTCCAGGGTAGCGAACTACTGAGTCTAAGTTCTCGGAAAGTGCTTTGGTTACGGATTCTGGCGCTCCCATTGGATTAAGATTTGCGTTATAGAGTACGGTGTCGTACTGCTCTAAACGTAGTGGTGCTTTGCTCATATCATATCCCCCTAAATAACTTTTAAAAAATAGTTGTAATTACTTTCAAATTTACATTACTTTGTGTTATAATGTACTTTGTGATAAAATATAGACTTACTATATCTATTTATAACATACTATAATTATATCATTCAAACGAATATTATCAAGTTTAATTTGATGCGAGGAAACATATGAAGGGAATCGTAGAGCATTACGCCAAGGGAGAGTTTCAGGTTGATAGACCTGAGGTCGTAATTTCAGAACAATTCATAAAACTTAATATAGAGTCTGGAACTAAGTACACTGGCAGCTTCAATGTTAGCTGTACTAATGATCGTGTCATCAAGGCTATGGTTTACGATAGCAGATATATGCTTCGTTTTGAGACTCATACATTTATTAGTCGTAGGTTTGATGTTAACTATACCTTTGATGCTACATGTCTTGAGGCTGGCAAGAACTACAAGGGTCATATCAGTGTTATTACTGATGGTGGCGAGTTCAAGATTATGTATGACATAGATATTGTTACTCCATACGTTAAGTATGGGGACCAGAAGATAGATGACTTATTCAAGTTTGCAACTCTTGCTGAGAGTAGCTGGAGTGAGGCTGCAAAGGTTTTCGTACGAGATGATTTTAAGCGTACCTTTATAGATAGAGACCCAGTGGTTAAGCAGATTTATGCAAGCCTTATGGAAAGCCACTCTGTGAATCAGGCCTTAGAGGAGTTTTTGGTGTATGTTCATAAGAAACGTGCCCTTACTCTTTCTGTATCTAAGGCTAAGATTAATGTGGAGATGCCTACAGAGCTTTCCAAGATATCTATCAATATCAGCAAGAATACCTGGGGATATACTAACTCTACAGTTAGGTCCTTAGTTGACTTTATAATACCTTCAAGAAAGAACATAACCAGCGCAGATTTCTACGGCAATATGTTTGCTCTTGACGTGCTTATTTCTCCTGAGAATGTACCAGAGGGTGTTACCTCAGGAAGACTTGTTATCGAGAATATTTATCAGACTATAGAGATTGATATTGCCCTTGCTAAGCCACAGGCTAAAAATGTGGTTGCTCCTAGAGCAGGCAGTATGAATCATATGATTAAGCTTAATACCCTTAAGCTTGTTGAGGCATACCTTGATTACCGTATGGATAAGCTTCCTTTGAAGGAGTATGTTTCTAGATCATTATTTGCTTTTAATAACCTTTCAAGATATGTTCCGGAGGAGGATATCTATAGATTAGGAACTATGCATATGAATATTATGCAGGGTGAGCTTGAGAAGGTTGAGCAGGAGTTTTTGCGTATTGAGGCGGATGTAGATAATTCCCTCATGGGCACTAAGCAAAACTGCTACTATGCATACCTTAAGGCTATGGTAGCCAAGGATGAGGAGAGCATCGAGAAGGCTAAGAATATGATTAAGCGTCATTTCCGTACTCAGGAGGACAAGATTTTCTATTTCTGGCTACTCCTTTTCTTGGACAACTCCTACTTAGAGGACCACAATGCTTTATACAGAGAGATTAGAACTCTTTATGAGGCTGGGTACAACAGCCCTATTATGTACCTTGAGCTCTGTGAGATTTTGAACAACAACCCTCTTCTCTTGAAGCGTATTACTGATGTGGAGATTAAGGCTATCAGATGGGGTCTTAGACACAAGTATGTTTCTGATGAGGTTGTAGATGAGTTTATCAGACTTGCTGGCTCCTTCAAGGAGTTTGACAACAAGATATTTGGCATTATGGAAGCCATATACGACAAGAACAAGAGTGAGGATGTTCTTAAGAGTATCTGTTCTATGCTTATTGGGGCTAACAAGCTTGAATATAAGTATCATCGTTTCTATAGAGATGCGGTTGAGAAGTCTATGAAATTTATTGGTCTTAACGAGTGCTTTGTTAAGAGTATGAATTTCTCAAGATACGACCTTATTCCTCAGTCAGTTCTTATGTACTTGAACTATAAGAATACACTTTCTGAGAAGGAGCTTGCATACCTCTATGCCAATGTTATTTACAACAAGGCTCAGCACATGAAGGTGTACCATGAGTACTGTACAACTATGCAGGATTTCATGGAGAGTATGATTATGAAGGGCAAGGTTAGTGATGACCTTACTGTTATATATGATGAATTCTTAGACCCAGATACAGTTAGTCCACTGTATGCGGCTAAACTTATCAATATTATTTTCAGACGTAAGCTGGTTTGCTTTAACAAGGGAGTTAGAGCAGTTATTGTCACTCACCAGGAGCTTGAAGAGGTTCAGCGTGTACCTATAGTCAATGGTGAAGCTTATGTTGAGATTCTTTCTAACACAGCCTCAATTATCTTTGAGGATGGTGAAGGTAACCGTTACGCAGGTTCTATCCCATATAGATTAGAGAGAATTGTTGATGAAAAAGCTTATATGAGGATTTGCTGTCAGTATAGTCCAAGAGACTACAGAGTTCTTCTTCACAATTATGAGACATTGGGTGATTTCACCTACAAGAGAGCGGTTGAGGTTAACGCCGCTAGAGATATTGTTAATTGTGAGCAGATTTCTTATGACTACAAGCAGCAGGCATACCTTAACATTATCGAGTATTATCACGAAAACTTAGATGCAGATGTTCTTGCTAAGTATTTGGGCAAGTTTGATATTGAGTACTTGAATCATGCAAATGCCAGAACTATTATTGCTTATCTCGTAGATATGAATATGTTCGACAAGGCTTTCCAGGCAGTTAAGCTTTATGGCTTTGATGAGATTGATTCAGAGGAGTTATATAGACTTGCTAATTACGGTGTTGAGGATTCCAATGGATTCCTTAACGAGGACCTTATGGCTATATGTGTTCACCTTTACAAGATGGGTAAGGTAAATGAGCGTATGCTAGTTTACATTATGAACAATTTCAAGGGTGACTTAGAGGAGCTTGCCACACTCTTTAAGACTGTTCGTAATCGTGTTAGAGATGTTTCACTTCTTGCGGAGAATACTTTAGCTCAGATGATGTTTGCTATGGGCAATGTAGAGCACATTTACGATATATTTACAGCCTACTATGGTGGAAGAAGCAGAGGACTTGTTGTTAAGGCGTTCCTTAGATTTGCTGCTAGAAATTATCTTCTTAAGGATGTTCAAACACCAGGTAGCGTGCTTGATTGTCTCTATCTTGAGACTTTGAAGGGTAACATAGATGACGAGATATCTCGTATGGCGCTTCTTATGTATTTTAGTAAGTTAGACAGATACACTGAGGACCAGAGAGAATGGATTAGCACCAATGTGGGACGCTTTATGGATGCTGGTAAGATTTTACCATTCTACAAGAGCTTTAAGACCTTTATTAAGCTTCCACAGGATGTATTCCTTAAGACATACCTTATATACAAGGGTGAGCCATCTAAGCAGATTCAGGTTAGATATGCTTTTGATACTGGCTCTAGACAAAACCTTACTTATAAGACAGAGCGCCTTGATGAGATGATTCCAGGTATGTATGTAAAGGAATTTGTTATATTCCATGGCGAACGTCTTGTTTATAATGTTGATGATGATATACTTGGAAGCTCCTATGTGGTTGAGAGTGAGTCTCTTAAGACCAAGGCCTTTAACCGCAAGGACAAGAATAGATTTGAGCTTATTAACAGCATGTTAGTTAATCAGGAGATGCGTGAGGATAACGAACTCCTTGAGACATTGGATGTTTATCTTAATACAGTACACTTATTTGAGGAGAATCTCACCATTCTTTAGTATCAGGAGGCTAGTATGGCAGATGCATATTACATAGGTATGGACCTATGCTCAGACTCAACACAGATTAGTTTTTACAACGACATTTCTCGTGAGCCTGAGACTGTAAACCAACTTAATAACAAAGAGACATATATGATGCCTAATATCTTGTTTTTCAGCAGAGAGACAGGTGACTGGTATGTTGGTTCAGAAGCATCTGAAGCCAGATTCAAGGAAGATGGTGTCATATTAGATGAGCTCTACAATAATGCCAAGAGCGAGGAGATTGTGGATGTTGATGGTATGAGATATACCTATCGCCAGCTTTTTATCCTTATGCTTAAGATGCATATCAATTCCTTCCTGTACAGATACGAAGGTGCTACAGTTAAGAAACTGGTTATAACCATACCAGAGTACAGTAAGGATTTGTACAAGGTTTTAGCAAACTTTTATAAGGAACTTGATATTCCAGAGGAAGCTGTGGAGATTACTAGTCACCTAGACAGTGGCTTATATTACATCTTCAATCAGAGCAGTGATTTGTGGATTAACAGTGTTGCCCTTTTTGATTACAATGCAGATGGTTTGCATTACTATCGCATAGACATATCCAGAAGTAAGCAACCAGAGGTTATCAGTGTTACCCACGAGGATTATTCGGCTAAGTTTAACATGGCTCTTTTTGGCAATGATAATCTATTGATGGATGCAACATTTTCCAATATTGCTGAGCAGGAGATGAAGAAGACCTATATTTCTTCAGTGTTCTTAACAGGACTTGGCTTCTCAGAAAAATGGATGAACAAATCCCGTAATATTCTCTGTCAGGGTAGACGAGTTTTCGCGGGACAGAATATATACACCAAGGGAGCTTGCTACAAGGCAGTAGGTGGAGAGTACGAAGAATTCTACAGAAGATTTTTCGTAGAGACCAAAGAAAATGTTATATTTGATGTGGGTATATCTAGCGGTGATGAGGAGGATACATTTATCCCAGTAGCTTTAGGTGGCCGTCAGTGGTACAACATCAAAGGTAAGATTAACATTATCTTAGATGATACAGACAAGATTACTATTATATACAGAAGTAGAAGAACAGAACAGGAGATTCGAGAGGTAGTTAAGCTTCACGGTATTCCAAAAAGACCTAACAAGACCTCTAAGTTTTCTGTTGAGGTGGAGTTTGATGACCCACATAGAGGAGCAGTTATTATTAAGGATGTAGGCTTTGGAAAGCTATTTCCAACTACAAACAAGATATATCGCAAGGAGTTTGAGGTATAATGTCAAAAATTATTTTATGTACAACTAAAGAAGCTTCACATCCTTTCATTTTTCTGAACACTAAGGTGGAGATTAACAATTATGAGGAGTTATGTTTTTACATTTACAACAATACAGTCCTCATAAGTAAGTCTGCCCTTTCAGATAAGCTTTTTGATTGGATAAGAGATGAGCTTGATATGCCTGAGCTTGCGGCTAAGCTTGTAGCTATGTCCAATAAGACTTCTTTTGCTCAGGACCTTTTAGTAGAGATACTTAACGCTGGAGATTACTATGAGCCAGAGGAGATTACAACATATGTTGAGGCTTGGCAGAAGTATCGTAAGCTCACAGCTAGCCAGAGAAAGAAGCTTAAGGCGGATGGATATTTAGGATACAGAAGATATATCAAGGCAGCATCCATATATGATGACATTATAGAGCATCAGGAGGATATTCAGGACAAGGTATTCCTTGGCAATGTTTATCATAACCGAGCTGTTGCGGCGGCTAACAACCTTGATGTAGAGGATGCAAAAGCATATTTCTTAAAGGCTTTTGACTTGAATAATAACGAGGATTCCTTAAGAGGATATCTTATGGTATTTGCGTCTAACAATGATACTGCAACCATAAGACAGGAGATTAGAAGATTTGATTTGGACGAAGACTGCTTTGAGAGTCTTATGTTAGAGATTGGAGATTCCAATGATGACGTTAGAGAGATGACTATTTTCTCTATGCTTCAGAGAGCAGTTTACAATAGAATGAACAAGGATATGATAGATTACGATAAGCGTATGGATATCATTTTAGGACAGTTAAAGGACGAATTTAGAGAGCAGGCGATTTAATGGGTTTCTTAGATAAGATGAGAGCATACCTTAACGAAGAGGAAACTGATGAGGAAGCAGTTGATATAGAAGAAGCTAGCGGATTTATCAAATCATCTACACCAAAAGAGAAGAAGCCTGGTTTTTTCTCTAGGTTAAAGGATGCATTTACTAAAGAAAAATCATCAGATGATGAGGATGAGGCTTCTAGTAGAGAGTATCCTCGTGTTAAGGCAAGAAAGCATATGGAAGATGAGAGAAAAGCTGTTTCGGATTTTTGCGAGCAGCTTATTGATGTGTCCTTCCATAGCGAGGAAATAAAAAAAGAATATCAGATAGTTACCAGCTATCTTACAGATATACAGCGTATTGAAGAGTTACCTATAGAGATGGCAAACCGAGTCAACAATGTGGCTCAGAAGATAGAAGCTCTTGACAAGGATAGGCAGACATATTTACAATCAGAGAATCTGCTTTCTATGGAGCAGTTCAACAACTTAAGTTCTCTAGAGGATCAGGTTGTGGACACTATCAAGAATCTTAATGAGATGGAAACAAGAGATTCTATGTTAAAAAATGACATGGGACATCTTGAGGGCGAAAAGGAAGACCTTAAGTTTATGCGTAAGGAGTACTCTGCTAAGATGGAGAGTATACGTGACAAACTTATTGTGGTTTTGGTTTTATCTTTGCTTGCCATAGCTATTATAGTGGTGTATGCTCTTATAACTAGACAGAATGTCACTATGTATGCCCTTATTGTGGGGGCTATTGCTATGATTGTGTTTGTGTCTTCTTTCGTGAAGTACAATGATTTGCGAGATGCCATAAGAGAAGGAGATGCTAAGATTAACAGGGCTATATCCCTTCTGAATAAGGTAAAGGTCAAATACATCAATAATATAAACACATTGGATTACATTTATGAAAAGTACGGTGTTAACTCATCAAAGGAGCTCACTTATCAGTGGGAGCAATATAACATTATGGTGAGAGATGCCAGAAGATATACACATGCCAATAGCGAATTTAAAAATCGCTGTGACGAGCTTGTGGAGATATTTACTAAGATTGGTCTTAAAGACCCCCTTGTATGGCCCAAGCAGACCAATGCTCTTATTGACAGACGAGAGATGGTTGAGATTAAACACAATCTCAACGTGAGAAGACAGAAGCTTCGTGATCGTCTTGCAACCTGCGATAAGATTAAGGAAAATGCAGGTATTGCACTTAGAGCAGCCGTTTCTGCTAACCCTGATATGGAGGGATACATAAAAGAAACCCTCAAACCATACAAGATTAACGTTGATTTAAAATAATTCATAATACATTGGAGGATTTAAAACATCATGGCTAAAGAATTAGAGAAGAATTATAACCCTTCTGAGATAGAAGGAAGACTTTATGATAAGTGGGTTGCTAACAAGTACTTCCACGCAGAAGTAGATAGAAGCAAAAAGCCATTTACTATAGTTATGCCACCACCAAATATTACAGGACAGCTCCATATGGGTCATGCCCTTGATAATACCATGCAGGATATTCTTATTAGATTTAAGAGAATGCAGGGCTACAACGCTCTTTGGCAGCCAGGTACTGACCATGCAGCTATCGCTACAGAGGTTAAGATTATCGAACATCTTAGAAGTCAGGGTATCGAGAAGGATGACCTTGGAAGAGAGGGCTTCTTAAAGAGAGCTTGGGAGTGGAAGGATGAGTACGGCGGACGTATCGTTAATCAGCTCAAGAAGCTTGGCTCATCAGCTGACTGGGATAGAGAACGTTTTACTATGGACGAGGGCAACAATGCCGCAGTTACAGAGGTTTTCACAAAGCTTTATGATAAGGGATATATTTACAAAGGCTCACGTATAGGAAACTGGTGTCCTGTATGTCAGACTTCTATTTCTGATGCAGAGGTTATACACGAGGAGCAGGACGGATTTTTCTGGCACATTAATTATCCGGTAGCCGGCGAAGAGGGAAGATTTGTAGAGATAGCTACAACTAGACCAGAGACACTTCTTGGTGATACTGCTGTTGCAGTTAATCCAAATGATGATAGATATAAGGATATTGTTGGCAAGAAGGTTATTCTTCCTCTTGTTAACAAGGAGATACCAGTGGTTGCAGACCACTATGTAGATATGGAGTTTGGAACAGGTGTTGTTAAGATTACTCCTGCTCACGACCCTAACGACTTTGAGGTTGGAAAACGTCACAATCTTGAAGAGATTAATATTATGAATGATGATGCAACTATCAATGCTTTAGGTGGCAAGTACGCAGGCATGGATAGATACGAGGCACGTAAGGCTATGGTTGCTGACCTTGAGGCTCTTGGTCTTCTTGTTAAGGTTGAACCACACAAGCATATGGTTGGTACACATGATAGATGTAAGACTACAGTTGAGCCACTTGTTAAGCCACAGTGGTATGTAAAGATGTCAGAGATGGCTAAACCAGCTAAGGAAGCTGTAGAAAAGGGCGAGTTAAAGCTTATTCCAGAGCGTATGAACAAGACATACTATAACTGGCTTGATAACATAAGAGATTGGTGTATATCAAGACAGCTTTGGTGGGGACATAGAATTCCTGCATGGTACTGTCAGGATTGTGGTGAGATTATAGTTTCTAAGGAGACTCCTTGCACTTGTCCTAAGTGTAATAGTGCTAATTTAAAGCAGGATGAGGATACTCTTGATACTTGGTTCTCATCAGCACTTTGGCCATTCTCAACACTTGGTTGGCCAAATGAAGGGGAAGATTATGATTACTTCTTCCCAACAGATGTGCTTGTAACTGGATATGATATTATTTTCTTCTGGGTTATCAGAATGGTATTCTCATCTATTGAGCAGACTGGAAAATTACCGTTCCATACAGTGCTCTTCCATGGACTTGTAAGAGACGACCAGGGACGTAAGATGAGTAAATCTCTTGGCAATGGTATTGACCCACTTGAGGTTATTGACAAGTATGGTGCGGATGCACTTAGATTTACACTTGTTACTGGTAATGCACCTGGTAACGATATGAGATTCTACTGGGAGAGAGTTGAGGCTAGCCGTAACTTTGCTAACAAGATTTGGAATGCTTCAAGATTCATCCTTATGAACATTGAGAAGGCAGATTCTTCTAATGTTGACCTTAGCAAGCTTACTATAGCTGATAGATGGATTCTTTCTAAGATGAATGACCTTATTGTTGAGGTTACTGACAATATGGAAAAATACGAGCTTGGTATAGCAGTATCAAAGCTTTACGACTTCCTTTGGGAGGAGTTCTGTGACTGGTATATTGAGATGGTTAAGCCAAGACTCTGGAATGATGAGGATGAGACAAAGGGTGCTGCTCTTTGGACACTTAAGACAGTTCTTATCAATGGTCTTAAGCTTCTTCACCCATATATGCCATTTGTTACTGAGGAGATATTCTGTTCTCTTTCAGATGAGGAGTCAATAATGATTTCTAGCTGGCCAACATATGAGAAGGAATATGACTTTAAGGCAGATGAGGCAGCAGTTGATAAGATTAAGGAAGCAGTTCGTAGCATTAGAAATATCCGTAGTGAGATGAATGTTGCACCAAGCAAGAAGGCTACAGTATATGTGGTTTCACCAAAGGCTGAGATTAGAGATATATTTACTGCATCTTCTAGCTTCTTTGGAACTCTTGCATATGCAAGTGAGGTATTTGTTCAGGAGGACAAGACTGGTATTGCTGATGACGCTGTTTCTGTAGTTATCCATGATGCAGCAGTTTATATGCCATTTGCTGAGCTTGTGGATATCGAAAAAGAGATTGAGCGACTCACCAAGGAAAAGACTAGACTTGAGGGAGAGATTAAGAGAGCATCAGGTATGCTTGCTAACCCTAAGTTCGTAGATAAGGCTCCTGCCGCTAAGGTTGAGGAGGAGAAGGCTAAGCTTCAGAAGTATACTGAAACCTTAGACCAGGTAACAGAGAGATTGTCACAGCTTCAGGCATAGTATTGATATATTAAGCTTTTAGCTTCATCAAATGGGAGATTTTTATGAAAAAGGAAAAGGCTCTTAAGAAACAAATTGAAAACTATTTACTTAGTCCTATATTAGTTTCCTTCATCCTAATATTTATGTGTATAGGATTGTTCTTTGTGGATACTACATCAGCTGTTATAGCTAGCACTGGAGTTTTTATTGTTGTGGTTGTACAGCTTGTGGTTTACTTTGTGACTAAGGCATCTGTAATGCCATCCCTTTTTAGATTTGCTCAGGAGCAGGGGAAGATACAAAAAGAGCTTCTAAAAGAGCTGGTTGTTCCTTATGCTCTTCTTGATACAGATGGTAAGATACTTTGGGGCAATAAGGCCTTTGTAGATGCTATTGGTGAAGGCTCTAAGAAGCGTATTCGTAAGAATATATCTGCCTTTTTCCCAGAGATTGGTTTAGATACATTTTCTATGGATGAGCAGGTTAATATGTACCTTGAGTTTAATGAGGTTCAGTACAATGCCCTTATCAAAAAAGTATATTTTGATGAGGTATTCCAGGACGAGGATGCTATAGTAGACCCTAAGGGGCAGGCTATCATAGCCATATATCTCTTTGATGAGACAGAGCTAAAAAGATACAAGAAAGAAAACGAAGAGCAAAAGCTGGTTGCAGGACTTATATATATTGATAATTACGAAGAGGTTATGGAGAACACCGAGGAGGTTAGACATTCTCTTGTTGAGGCCTTGGTTGATAGACGTATTAATATGTATCTTGCTACATTAGATGCTATATGTAAGAAAACAGAGAGAGACAAATATCTCTTTGTTTGCCAGCAGAAGTATCTTGCTCAGATGAGGGATACAAAATTTGCCCTTCTTGATGAAGTAAAGAGTATCAATGTTGGTAATGAGATTCCTATAACCTTGAGTATTGGTGTAGGTGCAGATACAAATAATTTTGCAGAAGCATACGAATATGCCAAGGTGGCTATTGGACTTTCTCTTGGCCGTGGTGGTGACCAGGCGGTTGTTAAGTACGGCGAGAAGATTTCTTACTTTGGTGGTAAGAGTGGTGGTACTGAGAAGTCTACTAGAGTTAAGGCGAGAGTTAAGGCTCAGGCCTTTAAGGAGCTTGTAACTAACAAGGATAATGTTATTATTATGGGTCATAAAAGACCTGACGCAGATGCTTTTGGCGCTGCGGTAGGTGTATATAGATTGGTTAAGACTCTTGGCAAAGAAGCTCATATTGTTATCAATGAAGTTACATCTGCTATAAGACCTGTTATTAACGGCTTTAAGGGTAATAGTGTATATGGCGATGATATGATATTTACCAGCGAGGAAGCTATAAATAGCGTTAATGCCAATACCTTGGTTGTAGTTGTAGACGTAAATAAACCAAGTATGACAGAGTGTGAGGAGCTTCTTTCTCTTGCTAAGTCAGTGGTTGTTTTCGACCATCATAGACAGACTAACGAGATTATCGAGCAGGCTACTCTTTCTTATATCGAGCCATACGCTTCATCAGCCTGTGAAATGATTGCAGAGATACTTCAGTACATTGATGAGAAGGTTAAGCTTAGACCTCTTGAGGCAGATGCCATGTATGCAGGTATTGTGATTGATACGGATAATTTCCTCACTAAGACTGGTGTTAGAACCTTTGAGGCAGCTTCATATCTAAGAAGATGTGGCGCTGATGTTGTACGTGTTAGAAAAATGTTTAGAAGTGATATGTACGCTTATAAGCAGTTGGCAGAGGGTGTTATTAACTCAGAGGTATATAGAGACGCATTTGCTATATCACAGGTTATGCCTGATGACTCAGATGCTCCAACAGTAGTTGCTGCAAAGGTAGCAAATGATTTGCTTAACGTTGAGGGAATTAGAGCTACATTTGTTGTTACTGAGAAGGAGGGCACAGTTTATGTAAGTGCTCGTTCCGTTGATGATGTAAATGTACAGGTGGTTATGGAAAGACTCGGTGGTGGTGGCCATGCCAATGTGGCAGGAGCACAGCTTCCAGATGAGACTAACGAAACAGCCATTGCTAAGATAAAAGAACTTCTTGATACTATGTATGAAGAGGGAGATATATAGATTTAATAGGACATTAGATGGAGGTATTGATATGAAGGTTATATTATTACAGGACGTAAAAAGCCTCGGAAAAAAAGACGAGATAGTTAATGTATCAGACGGATATGCTAGAAATTTTGTATTACCTAAAAAGTTAGGTGTTGAGGCTACTCCAAAGAATTTAAATGATTTAAAGCTGAAAAAAGCAAATGAGGATAAGGTTGCTGCTGCAAAGCTTGCAGAGGCAAAGGACTTAGCAGAGAAGCTTAAGGATCAGAGCGTAACTCTCACTATGAAGGTGGGAGAAGGTGGAAGAACCTTTGGTTCAATCTCATCAAAGGAAATCGCTGAGGCTATGAAGAAGCAGCTTGGCTACGATATTGACAAGAAAAAAATCGTAATAAAGGATCAGATAAAGAGTATCGGAACTACTATTATCGATATTAAATTACATTCACAGGTAACTGCTAAATTTAACGTAAAGGTAATAGAAGCAAAATAATATTGCTTCATTTTGGAGGAAATAATGGACGAAAATAGCATTAGAAGAATACAGCCGAATAATAAAACAGCTGAACAGTCTGTCATAGGTGCTATGTTTATGGATAGAGATGTTATTTCTGATGTGGCAGACCTGCTCTCAAAGGAAGATTTTTATAATCCTCAGTATGGGGTTCTCTTTGAGAATATGATTGAGCTATATAATGAGGGTCAGCAGGTAGATCTTCTCACTGTTAGTGAGAGACTTCGTATGAAGGATTTGCCAGAGGATTTAAGTAAACCAGCATTTTTGCTAGAGCTTATTAATGCAGTTCCAACCTCAGCTAACGCAGGGGAATATGCTAAGATAGTAAAGGACAAATCACTTCTTCGTAAGATGATAAAGCTTTGTGAGGATACTGCAAAGGATTGTTATCTGGCTCATGACAAAGCAGGACATTTGCTTGAGGATGCGGAGCAAAAGATATTCAAGCTTGTTCAAAATAGCAACAATGCATCAGATATGGTTCCTATCAACAAGATAGTTATTGATGTTATAGGAGAGATAGAAGAGGCTGCTAGAAACAAAGGTAAAATCACAGGTATTCCAACTGGATTTGTGGATTTGGATAATATGCTTACAGGTATGCATGGAGGCGAATTTATCTTAGTTGCAGCTAGACCTGCCATGGGTAAAACTGCATTTGTACTTAACATAGCTCACGACCTTGCAGTTATGCATAAGGTGCCATGTGCTATATTTTCTCTTGAGATGAGCAAGGAGCAGTTAGTTTCTCGTCTCATTGCCATAGATGCTATGGTTGACTCAAAGAGTATGAAGCTTGGTAATCTTTCAGATGATGATTGGGATAAGGTTATAGAGAGTACAGAGGCTATTGCACGTTCTCCTCTTTACATAGACGATAATTCAGCTATAACAATATCTGAGCTTCGTTCAAAGTGCAGAAAGCTTAAGCAGAATCACAATATAGGAATTATTATCCTTGACTATTTACAGTTGATGAGTTCATCACGTCAGGTAGAGAACAGACAGCAGTTTATCGCTGAGGTTTCTCGTGCCTTGAAGACTTTGGCGAGAGAGCTTAACATTCCTATTATTGCCTTGTCTCAGTTATCTCGTGCTGTAGATAGTAGACCAGATCATAAGCCAGTTCTTTCTGACCTTAGAGAGTCTGGTTCTATAGAGCAGGATGCGGACGTTGTTATGTTCATCTACCGAGATGAATACTACAACCCAGAAACAACAACTAAGCCACAGACAGCAGAGATAATAATAGCTAAGCAACGAAGCGGTGAGACTGGAAGCGTAGATCTTCGCTGGATAGGAAAGTACACTAAGTTCGCCGACCCAGAAAAGCACTACCAGCCCCCACAGGCCTAAACCAACGGACCAGGGCTCCCCAGGGTAGAAAAGACTAGTTTATAAGATTTCGAGATATCTATTATTTTATACTTGCGATGTATGATTAACACCGCTAAGTATAAACTCGATGCTGAATGGGATATAAAATCATATAAGAGTATTTTTTAGTCGATTTTTAAGGGATTTTATGAAATATCATTAGAGATATACTTGCGATAACGCCCCGCTGTTTTAGATGTTTGAGCAAGACAAGGAAAATGGAGTATGAGCGATTGGATTCATCCAAAATCGTTCATACTCCATTTTCTTTGTGATTGCGAGTTTCTAAAACACGGGGCTTATAAGAAATCGCAAGTATTCTCTAATAGATATTTCAAAATCTCTTAAACTAGACTAAAAAATACTCTTATATGTTTATATCACCATCAGCATCTCAGACATATACTACGCGGTGTAGTCATCGCAAGCATTGCAATAATGATATCTCTGAAAATCTCATAAAAATCGTCTTTTCTACCCTGGGGAGTCCTGGTCCTTTGGCTTAGGCCTGTGGGGGTTGGTGGTGTTTCTCTGAGGTCGGCGATTAGTTACTGCATTGAAGCGAAAAGCGCAGCAATCTCGTCTGGTGAAAGCTGGCGATTAGGGTCATCATTTACTGGTGTAGGAGCAGGCTCTGGTTCAGGTTCTGGCTCCGGTGTAGTATCCCCTGCATTCATAGATGCAAAAAGCGCTGCAATCTCTTCAGGAGACATTGGCTTATTAGGATCATAGTCTGGGTCAATAGCTGGTGCTTCTTCTTTTGCAGGCTCTGCTGAAGGGAAAGGAATAATATCAGCAGTTGGCTCCTTAGCTGCTTCTTCAACAACAGGAACTGGTGAAGCCTCTGAAGTACTTAAGTTGCCTAAGAGAGCATCTATAAGACTCTGATCTAACATAGAGTTGTCATCTGGAACTAGAGGACCGTCCTCATCCATAAAGCTAACTGTATCTTCCTTAACAGTAGCAACAGGGATATCCTCTGGAATATCCATAGGTATATCGGCTGTAATATGGGAAGTATCTTCTGAAACGGCTTCTTCAGTAGAAGTAGCTTCCTCGCTAATAGGCTCATCAACGCTAAACTCATCAAAGAAAGAATCAACACTAGGAGTGGTAACATCTTCATCAGGAGAATCAAACATATCAAGACTAGCAGTGTGCTGTGGCTGGTTGTCTGAAACCTGAATACGAGAAACATCACCCTTAAGGTCTATAAGCTCTAGATTAAGCTTGGTGAGAGAAGTAGAAAGCTCCTTGTAGGCGCTTGCAACTTCCTCTGACATCTCTTTGATTGATTCAACAAGCTTGTCGTTGTTTACTTGATTATATTTGATAGCCAGCTTCAACGCCTTGTTGACTGAGTTGTTAACAAGAGTTTGAGTTGATTCAGAAAGCTGATTGAAAATCTCTAAATTCTGAGCCTGGGAGTTTTGCTCTGTCTCTGCTATCTGAGATAAAAGAGTTGTGGATTTACGAAGCTGAATATAAGATGCCTTGGTTATACGCTCTAGCTCCTCGTTATCCTTTTTGTTAAGCTCAGTAAGAAGATTGGTAACAGTCTGAGTGATAAAATCCTCCATCTGCTTGTCCTTTGCAGCCTTGATGCCATAAGCGGCAAAAAGTAATGCATAAAGAGAAATAACAAGAACAAGAGAAATAGCTGCGATATAAACTGCTTTATCTCTAAATTCAAGTACACAATAAACCCAGCCTAATATAGCTGAGAAACTAATCATAGACATAGTCACAAATCTTTTATATAAACTGTTCATATAATACCTCCCAGTAATGATTATATACAGTATAAATTGACATAAATTAACATATACATTTTAACACATAATATGGTTTATTACTAGCAAAAATATTGCTATTACGTCGAAATAAAAGTATAATATTTATGTAGCATTAAACAATGTACAAAAATAAAGGTTGGGGTTATATGGCACGAACAAAAGTATTAGTAGAATTTTTCTCTCAGGAACCACTGGAAAATGTTATGGCACTTATCAAATACAGACCTGAGAAGATTATATTTCTTGGACATAAGTCTAATATGATAACCAAGAAGATTAACGATATAAAACAATTTAGAGACCACAAGTGTCCAGATACTGAGCTGGAATTCATCGAGGTACCTCAGGATGATTTAGAAGGTGCTATTGAGATGCTGACTACTATTATTAGGGAGAATCCAGGAGTTAGATTTGAACTTACTGGTGGTAGTGAGCTTATACTTATTGCTCTTGGCTGTATTGCGGCACGTATGAATATTAGCAAGCTTCGTATAGACCCATTCACAGGAAAAGAAATTGATATTCGTGGAGATGAAGTTGTAACATCTGATTATCATTTTAATATAAGTATAGAAGAAGAGATTATTCTTCACGGTGGAGTTCTCACACCACAGACAGGAAGCTTCAAGGAGTGGAAATTTACAGAGGAGTTCAGAGAGGATATCCGAGTTATGTGGGATATCTGCAAGAGATATCGTGGAGCATGGAATCGATATTGTGCTACTATAGATGAATTGAGAAAAAACACTCCTATGCAAAGAGAAGGATGGGTGGAGATATACAAGAATCCTTTGGGCGAAGCTATTAATCTCATAAAAGACCTTAGAGACGAAGGATTAGTAAAGGATTACAGCGAGTCTGGAAAGAAGGTTACATTCCGCTTTAAAAACAATATGATAAAGAAGGTTATTGGTAAAGCGGGTAATATATTAGAGTTACATATCTATGAGGTGGCAACCAGAGATGGATATGTGTTCTCGGATGCCGTCATAGGTGCCCATATTGATTGGGATGGTGAGATACATGATGCAGAGAACCCAGGATATGATACAATGAATGAGATAGATGTTATATTGATGAAGAATGTCTGCCCAATATTTATATCTTGTAAGAGTGGTAAAGCAGGCGGTCATGCACTGCATGAGCTTGAGACAGTATCTAGAAAATTTGGTGGCAAGTACGCTAGAAAAGCGTTAGTTTTAGCCAAGGCTTGCGATGATACCACAGGAACCAAATTCTTCAAACAAAGAGCAAAAGACATGCATATATGGATTATAGATGATGTGTATCGTTTAAGTGATGAACAATTACTCAACAAATTAAAAAGAATTTAAATTTAGGTAGTGACATTTTAATTTCATTGTGTTATAACATACTCAGATAAAACAAAGGGGAGTAGCTGGCGTTATCATTTTGATAATGTTTGCGATGTCGTCAGTACGATTCTTGAGTGAATCCGTATCGTAACTAAGTAGCGAGACTTTTGTTGCAGTTTTTTGATTGCAACAAAAGCCTCGCTGCTTTTTTGCATCAGTAATATTTTTTAGGAGGATTCAAGAATGGATATGTTGATTCAGGTTTTAATACTAGTGTTGGGATTTGTCATGCTGGTAAAGGGAGCAGATTGGTTTGTAGACGGTGCGGCAGGTGTGGCTGATAAGCTAGGCGTTCCGCAGCTTGTTATCGGTCTTACTATAGTTGCTATGGGTACTAGTGCGCCAGAGGCAGCGGTTAGTCTTACTGCTGCACTTAAGGGAAATGCAGATATTGCACTTGGAAATGTAGTTGGTAGTAATATACTTAATATTTTAATTATACTTGGTATAGTTTCGGTAATCATTGCCACACCTATATCCAAATCTATATTTAAGGTTGACCTTCCTTTCATGCTTGTTATGTCCTTGCTCGTAATGCTTCTCGGTTATATGGGAGAAGATATCTCAAGACTTGACGGTGGAATATTGCTTGTATTCTTTGTTGGATATCTTGTGTATTTATTCGTAGATGCAAAAAAATCAGGAACCTCAAATGAGGAGGAAAAGGAAGAAAATAACAAACCAATATGGCAACTAATTTTAATAGCTGTTGTAGGTTTAGTCCTTATAGTTTTTGGTAGTGATTTCACAGTTGATGCGGCAACTAAAATTGCAACAGAGCTTGGTATGGGAACTAAGTTTATTGGTCTTACCATAGTTGCTCTTGGTACTTCACTTCCTGAGCTCTTTACATCAGTTGCGGCAGCACTTAAGGGTAAGTCAGATATAGCTATTGGTAATATTGTAGGTAGCAACATATTTAATATCTTATTTATATTAGGTACTTCATCGGTTATTACACCAATCAATTTTGAGCCAATATTCTTGATTGATGCTTTAGTATCCGTTGGAGCAGGGGTGCTTCTTTGGGTTATGACTTTCAAGAAGAAGCATCTTACAAGACCAGCAGGTATTACAATGTTACTATGCTACGCAGGTTACTTTGTATATTTGATTATGGGTTAGTGGCTTAAAATCTTTGGCGTTACATTTTCCCCCCAATACCCAATGTAGCGTCAAGGAGTTTATGCATAAAGCCTGGGGATATCTTTTATGGTATGCTCAGGCTATTTTTATGCGTAACTATTATGTTATATCAATAAGTAAATGCTGATATGGGGAAAAGAGGAAGTATTATAAATGGTTAAGAAGAATATATTGTAATGATGTAGATAATCAAGAAGGTATAGAATGGACAATACTGCAATTGATTGTGGAGAGTATATATATTCTGAGGAATATAGAAGTTATCTAATAAAGTATGACAATGACCTAGAGGGTGTAAATACAGTAATAGAACCAGATTGCATAAATATAATAAATAACCAGTTTTTAGTGGCTTATAAAAGAGTAACCAATTTAAATAATGCATATATTTACGGCTATAATTCTCTTCCCAAATGTTTTGGACTTATGGATACAACAGCTATGGAAAGTATAGGAGCAGATGTTGTTAGAACTCTGCCAGGCCTTGAACTTACAGGAAAGGATGTGTTAGTTGGTTTTGTTGATACTGGTATAGACTACACTAATCCCTTGTTTTCAGGTGTTGATGGAAGAACGAGAATAGAGTACATATGGGACCAAAATGAAAATGTTTATGGCTTTGCTTCAAGTATATTTGGTTATGGAGCAGAATTTAGTAAAGAGGATATAGATAGGGCAAATGATAGTGATAATCCTTTTGATATTGTGCCTGTACGAGATGATAATGGTCATGGGACATTTCTTGCTTCTGTTGCCGTTGGAAGGGTAAAGGAAGATGAACCATTTTCTGGTGTGGCGCCAGAATGTAGCATAGCTGTAGTAAAGCTTAAACCTGCAAAAGACAATCTAACTAATTATATGTTTATACCTGAAGACGCTATATGTTATAGCGAGGAGGATATAATCTTAGGTGTGAAGTATCTGGTGAATAAAGCCGTAGAGTTAGATAAGCCCCTGGTTATATGTCTTGGTGTAGGAACTAGTCAAGGGGATCACAGTGGCAATACAAACCTAGAGCTATATATTAATACTTTATCCAATCTAAGGGGTGTATGCGTAGTAAGCTGTGCAGGAAATGAACTTGGAACAGGGGGACATTTTTCGGGGAATAATCGAATAAATACTACTGATGCTACTGATGAGGTAGAAATATCAGTAGGAGAAAATAACGAAGGCTTTGTTATGGAAATATGGGGAAATGCACCTAGTCTGCTAGCCATAAGTATACTATCTCCAACAGGAGAAAAAAGAGGCAATATATCCCCTATAAGAGATGGAAGAACTAGGCTAACATTTCTCTACGAGGGAACAGAGGTATATGTTGATAATTTTGTGGTGGATAGTAATACAGGTGACCCTCATATAGTTTTGCGTTTTGTGAATCCGGCTGAGGGTATATGGACTATAAATGTGGAAGAAGCCTCGGGAACAATCGGTGGAGGTTTTGACGCATGGCTACCTATAGAACAGTTTAGAAACTCTCAATTAGAGTTTGTTCGTTCTGATCCCGATATAACGGTGTGTGCTCCTGGCACAGGCAAAGGTGTGATATGTATAGGTGGATATAATCATCTTAATAATTCTTTGTATATTAATTCAAGTAGAGGATTTACTCGAAAAGGCCACATTAGGCCAGACGTGGTGGCTCCAGCAGTTAATGTGTATGGTGCATTTGTTCCAACCTCTGGAAGTAGCACTGAGACTTTATACATTAGGAAAAGTGGAACCAGTGTGGCAAGTGCTATAACAACTGGTGCAGTGGCACTTATTCTGGAGTGGGCATTGGTTAAAGGTGGTAATCCTGGCATATCAACAGAGGTGATACGACAGTTGATTATACGAGGTAGTGAGCAGGTCGCAGAGGTATCGTATCCAAGTAAAGCATGGGGGTGGGGAGTACTTAATCTATTGGAGGTTTTTAACTCCATTAGAGAGCTTTAATGGAGATATAAATTGTGTTTTTTAACTTGACATCGGAAAAATTTGAAGTATATTTATAATATACGGTTACTATGTCGTTAAGTGACGTTGTAATATATTTTATGGAGGTAGAAAAAATGATTTGCAAAGCATGCAATTTTGAAAACAAAGATGGCGCAGCTTTCTGTGCAAAGTGTGGCAAGCCATTAGAAGCTGAGAGCGCAAGCGCTATGGAGCCTATGGCTGCACCAGATGAGGAAAAGACAACAATCCTTAACCCAGAAGAGGTTAAGCCAGCAGAGAAGCCAGCTGATGATAGCGAAGCTAACACAACAGTACTTACTAACAACATGCCTATTACACCAGGTACACCAGCTCCTGCACCACAGGGATTTGCTAATGGTCCAGCACCAATGGGAGCACCTATGAATGGTCCAAAGCCAAGTGCACCAACTCCTGGTATGGGTATGCCAGCAGCTGCACCAAAGCCAATGGGAGCACCAGCTATGGCACCAATGGGAGGAGCACCAGTAGGAGGCGTTAAGCCAGCTGCACCAGCTCCTGCAGCAAAGCCAGCTCAGCCAGTTAAGGCTAAGAAATCAAAGGGAACTATAGCTTATATTGTTATTTCAATTATCCTTATTCTTGGATTAGCAGGTGTAGGTACTTGGGGATATTTCCATTTTACTGATAAGCTTGATAAGGCTGAGGAAGATAAAGCAAATATGGAGACAGAACTTAATGATGCACATGCAGCTGAGATTGCTTCTATGAGCGAGGCTAATAGCGAGCTTGAATCTCAGATTACTGATTTAGAGGGCGATGTAACAGACCTTGAGTCACAGATTTCAGACTTACAGGGTTCAGTATCAGGCTACGAGTCATATGATGCAGTTATCGATTTCGCAGAGGGCGCTACTGCACAGGGTAACTCAGGATTCTTCGCAAGTACAAACTTTGTTAACCTTTCAAATGGTACAGCAGAGATTAAGGTATACTACCTTGATGAGACTGGTACAGTTACATACAACTTAGCAGATTCTTCAGTTGCTACTTGTAGCTGGGGCGAAGAGTGGGAGAATGATGTTGTAGCAACATTATATGTTGACGCTGTATCATCAGGTACAACAACAATCACTCTTTCAAATGACACAAGCTCAGATGAAATCGTTATTACACTTTATGTAGAATAATATATTTCATAAATAGATATAAGTGGATGGTATGAAATAAATATATAGCCCACAATTAATGAAGACAACTAGAAATTTTAGTAATTCTAGGTGCAAGAGCTTTCGATGAAGCGTGTCGCGGACGTATGTCTGAGCGC
>JAGAKD010000028.1 GCA_017625815.1 Lachnospiraceae bacterium
TTCCGATCTGTGGTGGCACGAGAAAAAGACATACCATAAGGAATGCCATTATCCTCGCTAATATTCTCTTGTATTTTCTTGTTGTTATCATAGGTTTAGTCCCCGTTAATTTATTATGCTTCTTTTAAGAATACCTTATATCCCTTAAGAGTTTCGTATATATCTGCCTTAGAGGTCACTTCCCAAGGTGCATGCATGTTGAGTACTGCAACACCGCAATCAATAACCTCCATTCCGTACAAGGATAAGATATAAGCAATGGTTCCGCCACCACCTACATCTACCTTGCCAAGCTCAGCAGTCTGATAGCAAATATCCGCATCATCCATCATCTTTCTTATTCTGGCAAGATATTCTGCATTGGCGTCATTAGAACCAGATTTACCTCTTGAACCAGTAAATTTGCTAAATACCATACCTCTTCCAAAATATGATGAATTGTTCTTTTCAAAGGCACTTGCAAAAAGTGGATCATAAGCTGCATTTACATCAGAAGATAACATGCTTGAATTTGCAAGACATCTGCGTAATACGATATCACTATATTCACCCATAGCGTTCATAATCTCTGCAACTGCATTTTCGAAAAATCTAGAACGCATACCAGTAGCACCTACACTACCAATCTCCTCTTTATCTGTAAGAAGACAGCAAGTTGTCTTTGAAACCTCATCCACCTGAAGCATAGCCATAAGTGATGTATAGGCACACACTCTATCATCCTGACCATATGCCATAACCATACTTCTATCTATACCTGCTTCTCTCGCATTACCCGCAGGGACAATCTCAAGCTCTGCTGATATAAAGTCTTCTTCCTCTATATCGTATTCATCTTTAAGAAGCTTTAAAACACCTTCCTTTACGGCATTTTTATCTTTGTCCTTCAACGGCTTGCTAGCAAAAAGAATATCAAGGTTCTCTCCCTCAATAACCTTACCAGCTTTCTTTTCCATCTGCTCTCCTGCAAGATGAATTAGCAAATCTGTAACACAAAATACTGGATCATCTTTTTTGTCACCAATAGCTATATCAATCACTGTTCCATCTTTTTTCACCACTACTCCATGAATAGCAAGAGGCAATGCTACCCACTGGTATTTCTTTATTCCACCATAGTAATGTGTGTCTAGATAGGCAAAATCACCATTCTCATAAAGAGGATTCTGTTTTACATCCATTCTAGGAGAATCAACATGAGCTCCCAAAATGTTCATACCCTTTTCTAATTTCTTAGTTCCAATGTTAAATAAGGCAACTGTCTTACCCATGCATACACTGTAAACCTTATCTCCTGCTTTGAGTTTTTTCTTGTTATCAATAACATCAGCCA
The DNA here is from genome assembly GCA_017625815.1 of Lachnospiraceae bacterium. Taxonomy (GTDB): domain Bacteria; phylum Bacillota; class Clostridia; order Lachnospirales; family Lachnospiraceae; genus Coprococcus_C. The sequence goes on from JAGAKD010000028.1 coordinate 1,334, forward strand.
GATTAATGTAACCATATTCCTCTGCCATCTTGATTATCTCTTTTGTACATTCTCTTTCTGTCTTGCCATTGTCAAGAAACTTAAGATATCCCTTGCATACCTTATCAACTTCACCCAACTGCTTCTTGTTATATGTTGTCCAAGCGTTTTTTCTATCCATTAAATCACACCTCATATACTATATTAATAAAGTTTTCTATCATTAGTCTTGCCCAATGATAAAAATTTAAACAAGCTTGCTTACCACATTTAATAATATATCGTATGCCTTGTCACACTCTTCCTTTGTCACATTAAGTGGTGGTACCAATCTTATAACACTAGGTCTAACTGCTGTAATAAGCAATCCTTCATCTGAACTATTATATTTTACATCCGCAGATATATCCTTAGTGAACTCAACACCAATCATTAAGCCTTTTCCTCTAACTTCTTTTACCAGAGGAAGTTTTGCAAGCTTTTCTCTTAAATATTCACCCATAACCTGTGAATTATCAGATAAATTCTTCTCTATAATCTCTTTGATCTGTGCATGTGATGCCGCACAACAAACAGGATTGCCTGCATATGTGCTTCCATGGGCGCCTGGGCCAAAAGTAAGCGCAAGCTTTGCGCTTGTACACATAGCACCTATAGGCATTCCACCGCCCATAGCCTTTGCCATAGAAACGCAGTCTGGTTTAACATCATATCCCATATATGCCATAAGATGACCTGTACGTCCCCATCCAGTCTGAACCTCATCAAACAAAAGTAGCATCCCTTTTTCATCACAAAGCTCTCTCAAGCCCTGAAGGAACTCTTTTGTAGCTGGTATAACTCCACCTTCACCCTGAACTGGCTCTACCATAACAGCAATTGTGTCCTCATCACAAGCAGCTTTAAATGATTCAAGATTATTGAACTCAGCATACGTAATACCCGGAATAAATGGGTCATAGTTGTTCTGTATAGGAGTTCCTGGCTGACCCGTAGCGGCAAGGGTAGCTAAGGTTCTTCCGTGAAAACTGTTATAAGCTGTAACTATCTTGTATCTATTTGGACCAAAATTGTCCTTACCATACTTACGAGCAAGCTTAATCATAGCTTCATTAGCCTCTGCACCAGAATTTTGAAAATATATTTTCTCCATACCTATACTATCACATATAAGCTTAGCTAACATAACCTGAGGTACAGTATAACAATAGTTTGATGCGTGAATAATACTCTGACACTGAGCAATCATAGCATCCACTACATTTTTGTTACAGTGACCTGTACTGTTTACAGCAATGCCTGCCATAAAATCAAGATATTCCTTGCCATCTTCGTCAATAATATATGAACCTTCACCCTGGTTAGCTATAAAATCAAACCTTTTGAAGGTCTCATAAAAATATGTATTATATAAGTCTTTTATTTCATCTTTTGTCAATTGTGTATCTTTTATATTCATCGTAATTCTCCCTTTACCTTATACCTACACATAATATAATGAAATATGAGTATATATCTATAAACACGTTCTCGCTAGGTTTATAATATATATACTCATATTTTCATTATATTACTGTTATATATATAACTAATTATCCGTAAATTTGGCTTGCAATAAGCTTATCTAATATGCTTACAAGTTTGCCTATCTCTGGTTTACTAATCTGATCATTTGCTCCAAGCATTTCTCCCTTTCGCTTCATATCATCATTGATAAGTGATGAGAAAATAACTATTGGCAAATGCTTTAAGCCCTCAGTATCTCTTATAAGCTTAATTAGTCTATGACCATCCATAAGTGGCATCTCTATATCAGTAATAACACACTTAGCACCGTACTCAACGCCATTATTCTTCTTTAATTCACAAAGATAATCCCATGCTTCCTGTCCATTGTTTTTGATTGTAAGCTTAGTATATCCAGCTACATTCAACGCATCCTTTATAAGCTGACAAAGCATCATTGAGTCCTCTGCAATAAGTATAGGAATTTCATTTCTTTCTCTTCCTTCTAATGCATATACCTGTGAGAACTTGAGACTTGTCTCTGGACATATATCTTCTACTATTCTTTCAAAATCTAAGATAATGAGAAGATTGTCCCTATTCTTTATAATACCTGTTGCAACACCTGAACCAGGGCTACTTACTGTAGCATCCGGCTTAACAACCTCTGACCAAGACACTCTGTTGATACCAAGCACTGTCTGAACATCAAATGCAATGTTAAGATTATTAAAATTAGTTACTATGAGGAAGTTGTTCTTCTTGTCATAATTAGGGAATCCTAAGGCCTGAAAAAGGTCTATAACTGTTATAATTTCACCTCTTGGCATAAATATTCCCTCTATGCATGGGTGAGAATTAGGAATAGGTGTAACCTCCTGATATGTAAGAATCTCTCTTACCTTTTCAACGTTAATTCCATAATGATTACCATTTATAACAAACTCCAATACCTCAAGTTCGTTAGTTCCGCTTTCTAATAAGATGTTTGAATCCATATTCTGCCTCCTCCTTAATCTAATGATATAATCTCTTTGTTATCTCCGCATGTAACCTGTAACTTAAGATTAGAAATGCTCTCTGCTACAGCATCTGACACTTGAAATAATAATACCGCTTCTTCTAAGCTATCACCTTCTATATCTGCTTGATAGGTATATAAATCATCAATCAATATAGTCAACATCTGCTTAGCAGTCTTTGAATCATTTACAATAATATTGTAACTTAACTCCTTAGAATATAAATCTATATATTGACTATCTCCTGTTAAATTCTCAATATTGAATTTTACAACAAGGAGCTTGTAGCCTTCAGGAGCTTCAATCTCTATATACATACCCTCTTGGTCATAAGATGGATATCTATCAGCAAGCATATAATAGTTATATTTGATAGATACATTCTCAACCCCTGCAAATGAAGCTACATCAAACTCACCACCAGGTATAATCTCTGTGTCTGGTACAGAAACAACTTCTTCTGTTGTAACCTCCTCAGTATCATCCGGTGCAACTTCTGTAGTATCCTCTACAACTTCTTCAGTTGTCTCTTCTACTTCTGTAGTAAATTCCTCAGTAGTTACCTCTTCAGTAGTTAGAACTATATCTTCCTTTGACTCATAAAATTTGTAGTCATAATTCCTATCATACTTAAGTAACAACTCTGCTGCATATTCAGCAACCAGCTGACTTTCTTCGTCAGTCAATTCTATAGTTTTGGTACAGCCTACACAAAAAAGTGATAAAATCACCATACTGCACACAATCAATATCTTCTTCATGAATATCCTCCAAAGTATAAATTGAGTTACATATAGTAATTTTACCACTAAATTCGTTTATCAGCAAGGCATATTAGCATCCAAATCAAAATAAAATACTACTCCATCCTCTACATTGAACACTCCATATCTCTTACCATGTGCTTCCATGGATGCCGCAACAATAGAAAGTCCTATTCCATTGCCCCCATATTCTCTCGTTCTAGCTTTATCAACCTTATAAAACTTGATAAAAAGCTTGTCTAATTCTTCTTCAGGAATATTGTCTCCCTGATTATATACGCAAACTCTAATGTCTTCACCTATAGGCATAAAATATATCTTAATAACACCTTGTGGCTTAACATAATGAATTGCATTGGTAAGGTAATTAGTCATTACCTCTTCCATCATATATTCATCTGCCCAAACATATACCGGGCCCTCTTCTTCAAATACAATAGTAGCATCCATATTATCAAGAAGAATAGATGACGCATTTACTATATCTTTTATAAATCCCACCAATTCAAAACGCTCAATATTAATAGGCACTTCACCAAATTCAATCTCACTAAGATTGAGTAAGCGTTTAACCATATGATTCATCTTATTGGCTTCATCTATAATTACATCTGTGTAAAAATTCTTACTTTCCTCATCGTCAAAGAGATTGTCTTTAAGTCCCTCTGCATATCCCTGTATCAATGCAATAGGGGTTTTCAACTCATGAGACACATGGGAAAGAAACTCTCTTCTCATATCATCTAACTGCCTATGCTCATCAATATCCTTTTGAAGCTTTATATTTGCTCCCTTAAGCTCAGATATAGTCTGTTCTAGCTTCTTGGACATTTCATTCATGCTTGCTCCCAACTCGCCAATCTCGTCATTGGTATCCACAGGAACCTTTGCCTCAAAGTCCAACTGTGTCATACGTTTCGCAAGATTAGAAAGTTTTTTAATAGGTGCAGAAAAAATGTTACTGAGGGCTAATATAAATACTGAACCAAATATAATAATTCCGATACTTATACCCACAAATATTTTACTTACAACACCCATAATCTCATCCACCTGAGCAATAGGTGCTCTAAGAATAATGGTGTAACCATTGTCAAGCCTACCAACCAAATCATAATAATAGGCATCAAGAACAGTGTCATGATTCTTATATATGGCAAACTGACCCGGTTTAAACATCTCAGCCCCAGCAGATTGCTCTACACTAGTTAAGATGTTAACAAGACTATCCATCATAGTTCCATCATCATTAATAGATGTATATATCTTTCCATCTGCTGGATTTAACACTAACACCATGGCAGATATAGGATTATCTACATTACCATACAAATCCCCTTCCTCATAGGTTTCAGGCTCATCCGTCTCAAACATTTCATTGCAGGAATGGTATGTAGTTTCCAAGCTAGTTTTAACATGGTATACAAAAACACTTTTAATAAAAAATGTGCACATAAACCACGATGTTCCAATGACGAACATAGAAAACATTACTACAATAAATGTAATTTTAGTTCTTATCGATGTTTTCATATTATACCTCGAATTTGTATCCCATACCCCAAATTGTCTTGATAAATTCACCCTTTTCTCCAAGCTTACTTCTAAGCTTTTTTACATGTGTATCAATGGTTCTTGCATCACCAAAATAGTCATAATTCCATACATTGTTAAGTATCTTTTCTCTCGATAAAGCAACCCCTTGATTAACCAAAAAGTAATTCAGTAATTCAAATTCCTTGTAGCTAAGTTCTATACTTGCTCCATCAACCTTGACCAAGTGAGCAGACACATCCATCTCTATGCCTCCGACCTGAATTAAGCTTTCAGCCTTATCAGCAATGGAACGTCTAAGTACCGCCTCTACTCTAGCAACCAAAATCTTAGGGCTAAATGGCTTAGTGATATATTCGTCTACCCCTAACTCAAACCCTTTTAACTCATCTCTCTCATCACTTTTCGCAGTGAGCATAATAATTGGGATTTGTGAAATCTTGCGAATTTCTGTCGCAACCTGATATCCATCTAGCTTTGGCATCATAACATCTAAAATAATTAAGCTGATGTCTTTTGTAGACATAAATATATCTACAGCCTCTTCCCCATCAGCAGCTTCTATAACACTGTAATTATTCTTAGTCAAAAAATCTTTTACAAGCTTTCTCATGCGGCTTTCATCATCAACCACAAGTATTTTTGCTTCTTCCATAACACATTCCTCCAAAAAATATTATCCAAATTAGATATATTATAACCCCTTTATTTGTTTAAAATGTGAACACAAGGATAAATATGTAAATAATATTACTTGGCATCTATAGCGTCATCCAATTGATCCTCTCGTTCTATAAGCTCCTGCTCCCAATTCTGTAGTCTTTCTTGCCATGCTGAATATTTATCTAATACTTTTTCTTCCGCATTAAAATATCCTAAATTATCATTGGTTACAATTATAAAAAACATTCCAACAACTACAGCTACTAATGCCGCAACTGCAATAACTAATTTTTTCTTTATGGCAAGAAGTTTTTCATTTTCTTTTTTCAACTTGTCAAACTTTGTGTTTGATGGTTGCTCTATAATCTTTTCAGATACATTACTACCAGGAACCGAAACTGGTGGCAAAGGATCCCCATCTATTTTCGACATAAGATATTCTCTCATATCATGAAGAAAACCCAATCCCACTGGCGTAGAAAAATAATTCCTGCTAACAAGCTTATTATATACTCTTACCATTTCATCTATGTTTTCTACATTTAATTTTCGCTTTAATTTTACTACACTTTCATATTCTTTTTTTGCTTCTTCTGTTTCCTTAGCACTAGGGAAAACATATCCATCTATAATCGGTTTCTTCATAACTTTTTCCTCCCATATTATAGAAAATAGGCGGTAGCAGTAAAACACTGTTGCCGCCTAAATCGTACCTTAACATTTATTCAAATGAACCATTTATCTGAACATCATTATCTATAGCAAGAATCTTTAGCTGAGATTCATACTGAGTAATCAAACTCTGCGCCTCTTCAATAAGAGTATCAGCCTGTTCTAAATACTGTGGATCCTGCTCTGATATAGCTGTTGCTACCTGTCGCATAGCCTCACACTGCTTTTCAGCAGCCTGTAAATACAAATCCTTCAATGCAGCAACATCTTCTGTAGCAACTTCAACAGCTGTTAACTCAGTAATATAAGTCTCCATGTTGGGAATCATAGTTGACTGTAAATCGCTTAAAAACACAGCTGTATCAACATCCTCCGACACAAAATAAGCATTATAAGAATTAACCGCTGTACTTCTATATGTCTCTATAGCAGGAAGCTCATCGTTAACAAATTCTACTAAGTCCTCCTGTACACTAACAGTTTTTTCTTCCTCCTTCTTGTCTCCACAGCCAGTAGCAGCAAAAACAAGTACAAGTGATAATAACGCTAAATGTATTCTCTTCTTCATAGTACATCTCCAATTCATAATATTGTATAATAAATTCTTTGTTAATTATACAACAAACAACTCAATAAAACAACATTATCTCTTCTTTTTCAGTTTACTTTGTTTCTTTAAATATTTCTGATATTCTTCTTTATTTTCAGCAATATATTTGTCGTATAAATCAGGACGTCTTTCCTTTGTTCTAATAAGGGACTGCTCATATCTCCAATCTGCAATATTCTTGTGATGTCCTGACAAAAGAACTGATGGAACCTTCATGTCCATAAAGGTCTCCGGTCTAGTGTATTGTGGATATTCCAACAATCCATCATAAAATGATTCATATACTGCGCTCTCATCACATCCTAAAACACCTGGCACTAATCTAGATACCGCATCTACAATCATCATAGCAGGAAGTTCTCCGCCTGTAAGAACAAAATCGCCAATAGAAACATTGTCAGTAACAATAAGTTCTAATACTCTTTCATCAATACCCTCATAATGACCACACAAAATAACCAAATCCTCTTCCTTTGCAAATTCATTTGCCATTTCCTGATTAAATGGTGTCCCCTGAGGTGTCATATAAAGAACTCTCATTTTTTTATTTGGATTATCTTTCTTTTCAAGTATGGATTGATAGGCATCATAAACTGGCCCTGGTTGCATAAGCATACCAGCACCACCACCATAAGTATAATCATCAACATGATTATATTTATTTCCAGCAAAATCTCTTATATTGATTGTATCAACTGAAATAAGCCCATCCTTTATGGCACGACCTGTTATACTCTCATTTAACCCTCCCATAACCATCTCTGGAAAAAGAGTCATAATGTGAAAATTCATTAATCCAACATTCCCTTCATCAATCTAACAGTAATTTTACCTGTATCATAATTCATATCTAAAACACAGTCCTTGATAACTGGCATAAGAAGTTCCTTGTCATCCTTGAGTTTAATAACAAATACATCATTTGCACCGGTCTGCATAACGTCCTGAAGTACACCTAGCTCACTGCCATCTTCAAGAATAATATTCATACCTATAACATCCGAAATGTAATATTCATCATCCTCAAGAGGAACCGCATTATCTCTTGTCACATATATATCGCAGTTTCTAAATCTCTCAACTTCATTTATATCCCCAAACTCTTTAAAAGAAAGAATGACCATATTTTTGAAAAATTTACAAGAATTTTTTTCTACCTGTATATCTTCCTTTGGGGTTCTTATAAAACATTTCTTTAGTTTCTTAAATCTATTCAAATCATCAGTTGTTGGAAAAACCTTAACCTCACCCTTTAATCCGTGAGTTGTGGTTATAACTCCTATTCTGAAAATATCTTCCATTCAAATCTCCTCTTATAAACAAAATCCCCGATAAAATATCGGGGATTTTCAGAATTATTTAATGTCTACAATTACCTTTTTGTCACCCTTTGACGCTGCTGCTTTCACAACAGTACGAATGGATTTGGCAATTCTTCCTTGCTTACCAATAACCTTACCCATATCATCTGGTGCAACCTTAAGTTCAATTGTAATAGTATCTTCCTCGATTGTCTCATTTACAACGACTTCGTCAGGGCAATCAACAAGGGATTTTGCAATAATTTCGACTAATTCTTTCATTACCGGCACCTCCCTTGGATTACTTCTCGATACCTGCCTGCTTAAATAACTTAGCTACTGTGTCAGTTGGCTGAGCACCATTTGCAAGCCACTTCTTAGCAGCCTCTGCGTCAACATTGAATGCAGCTGGCTCCTGATTTGGATCGTAAGTACCAATCTCATCGATGAATCTACCATCTCTAGGTGATCTAGAGTCAGCAACGATTACTCTATAAAAAGGGTGCTTCTTATATCCCATTCTTCTTAATCTGATTTTAACTGCCATGTCAATTTCACCTCCTTAAAATATTTGTAAAAATCTATAATAGTAATATCCTATTATCAAAATCCAAAAGGAAGCTTAAAGCCTCCACGCTTCTTACCACCAAACATTCCAGACATCTGTTTCATCATCTTCTTTGACTGTTCAAATTGCTTAAGAAGCTTATTAACTTCACTAACCGGAACTCCTGCACCGTCTGCAATACGCTTTTTACGGCTTGGATTAATTATATCTGGATTACTTCTCTCCTTTGGTGTCATAGAAAGAATAATCGCCTTTGGCATACTCATAGCATTGTCATCTATCTCAATGTTTTTGAGTTGCTTATTGGAACCAAAACCTGGTAGCATCTTCAAGATATCATTCATACCACCCATTTTTTCCATCTGTTCCATTTGTTCAAGGAAATCATTGAAATCAAAAGTTGCTTTACGCATCTTCTGTTCCATTTCTCTTGCTTTTTCCTCATCAATGGCATTCTGTGCTTTTTCAATAAGGCTTTCCACATCTCCCATACCAAGTATACGGCTGGCCATACGATCTGGATAAAACTGTTCCAAATCTGTAAGCTTCTCACCCATACCAGCATACAGAATCGGCTTACCTGTAACAGCCTTGATAGAAAGAGCCGCACCACCACGGGTATCACCATCTAACTTAGTGAGTATTACACCATCTATACCAATCTTTTCATTGAAAGATGTAGCTACATTCACCGCATCCTGTCCTGTCATAGCATCCACAGTCAAAATGGTGTATGTAACAGCGATATTTTCCTTAATTTCCTGAAGTTCTGCCATCATATCCTCATCAATATGAAGACGACCGGCAGTATCTATAAATACTAAGTTGATTCCATTTTTACTTGCATGCTCTATAGCAGCTTTTGCAATATTCACAGGCTTGTGTCCATCACCCATAGTAAATACAGGTACACCAACCTTTTCAGCATTAACCTCCAACTGCTTAATAGCCGCTGGACGATAAACATCACAGGCAACCAAAAGTGGTTTTTTACCCTTATTCTTAAACTGACCCGCAAGCTTAGCAACAGTAGTTGTCTTACCTGCACCTTGAAGACCACACATAAGAATAACAGTAACCTCATTAGAAGGAAGGAGCTTAAGCTCTGTGGTCTCAGAACCCATAAGCTTATCCATCTCTTCTTTAACAATCTTTATAACCATCTGTCCTGGATTAAGTCCCTTGAGAACTTCCTCACCGACAGCTCTTTCGCTAACTGCATTAATAAACTGTTTAACAACCTTGAAGTTAACATCTGCTTCTAGTAAAGCACGCTTAACTTCCTTCATAGCCTCCTTAACATCATCTGGAGTAAGAACACCCTTGCTACGAAGTTTTCTAAATACGTTTTGCAGTTTATCGGTTAAACTATCAAAAGCCATTAAATAACCTCCATATAATCAGACCAAAACAAAGTTCTACCTTCTACCTACCAAACCATTATCCTATAAATATTAAAATTCCTCAAGTAGTTCTGTTGTTTTTTTATCAATATCTAAAATTAATTCTTCTAAGCTTTCATCCTTATTAAACTGCTTAAGCAAGCCTATCTTCTCTTTTATACTGGAGGCCTTTTCCTTTGCTCTAATGAACTTTTCAACAAGTAAAAGCTTGGATTCATATTCTTCTAATATCTTATCACAGCGTTTAATCATATCATAAACGCCCTGTCTGGAAATACCATTTAATCTGGCTATCTCGGAATAAGACATATCATTCATAACCACATCTTCATAAATACTCTTTTGATGTTCAGTTAAAAGTTCTCCATAAAAATCATATAACAATGACTGTCTTACTATCTTTTCCAAAATAACACCACCAATTAAATACCGTAAAGGCAATTCACTTTACAAACCTTTAGTATAATATAACACCGCAACGCCTTTGTCAAGTATTTTTTCTTGACATTTATATTTTATTTTTTTGCAAATATGAAAACTATATGGCATATAATTTAATAACGTTCTTTAACAAGGTTTTATTATGGATAGTTCTAATTTAAATGACACTGGTTTTTTAAAAATTTTCGCCACTTCTAGTGCCGGGTTATTCCCAATACAAAATGCAAAAATAGAAGTTGCATATACTGGCGAGCCAAATCAAATTCTTGAAGAAATATCTACAGATGAAAGCGGTAATTCCGAAACCATATCTCTTGATGCCCCACCTCTAGAATATAGTATGGAGCCTTCAGACAATCAGCCATACTCCGAATACAATATACGTGTCACTGCTCCAGGATACGAGGAACAAATTATAACCGGTATTCAAATACTATCTGGGGAAATCGGCATCCAAAATGTAAGGCTCACGCCAAGTCCTGACAATCCCATTAATTATAATCCTATCGTGATTGGCGGACACACCTTATGGGAATATTATCCCCCAAAAATAGCTGAAGCTGAAGTAAAACCTATAAACGAAACTGGCGAAATCGTATTGAGAAAGGTTGTTGTTCCTGAAACAATTGTAGTACATGATGGTGTTCCTTCCGATCCCACAGCCACAGATTATTATGTCCCTTATCTAGATTATATAAAAAATGTAGCTTGTTCAGAGATATATTCCACCTGGCCAACCTCAACCATTGAGGCAAACGTATTAGCCATAATGTCCTTTACCCTTAACAGGGTTTTCACTGAGTGGTACAGAAATAAAGGCTACAATTTTACCATAACCTCTTCTACTGCTTATGACCACAAGTGGATCTATGGTAAAACCATATACGAAAATGTTTCACAGATTGTAGATTATCTATATAATAGCTATCTGGCTAGGCCAAATATCAAACAACCTATATTAACCCAATATTGTGATGGAAAAAGAGTAACCTGTCCAAATTGGATGAGTCAGTGGGGTTCTAAAGCACTTGGGGACGATGGTTTTTCATCAACAGATATCATTCGTTATTATTATGGCAGTGATATGTATGTTAACACTGCTGAAATCGTATCCGGAATACCAGCCTCATACCCAGGTTATGACTTAAATATAGGTTCAAGTGGTGACGCTGTAATACAAATCCAAGAACAGCTAAATCGAATATCAGATAACTTCCCTGCTATTCCTAAAATATCTGTTGATGGCATATATGGTCAAGGTACAGCTAACGCCGTAAGAAAATTTCAAGAGATATTTGATATGCCAGTGTCTGGTATTGTGGATTATCCTACCTGGTATAAAATTTCCCAAATATATGTAGGGGTAAGTAAAATCGCAGAGAACATATAATACGTAAAAAAATACTATGGTATTCTACAAAACCGTAAATACCATAGTATTTTTTATAAAACTATTCTCTTAGAATATTGGTCCTTCGTAGTTTGCAGGGTATAAGAACCACTTATCTTTTACTCTGTATACTTCCATCTTAACCCCTACTGTCTTAGTAAGGCCATCCTCGTCTTTTCCTGTGAGCTGAACATCTAGTATGTATCCTTCATTTAAGTTAGCATTCTTACCAGTTTCAAGCTTAAGCGCATCTCTTAAAAGATCCATATCAGTTGAGGATATCTCTTCTTTCCCCTTAATGTCATATGCTGTAATTGTAATGCCATCTAACTCATCAACCAGCTCAGCAGCCTCATCAGTTCTATAATTGATAAACTCTGGAACAATAGTAAGCATAAGCTCCTTGTTTCCATCATTGACTGCCTCTACATATATCTCAACTAACTGCTCATATGAGCTAGCACCTCTATCCTTCATAACAACCTTAGTAACAAAAAGATAAACAATCAATGCAGCAACCACCAAAGCAACTATCTTAAATATGTTAGATATTAGCTGTCTATGGGCCTTAGCTTTTTTGCGCTGTTCCTCTTCCTCTATAAGATTCTTAGATAATGACACAGGCATAGAACCTCCGCCAAATCCATCATCATCGTCACCATAATCGCCGTAATCATCTGCATCAGCTCTTAAAATATCTGTGAGTCCTGAACCAGTACTAACAGCTGTACCCATACGATTACCACTACTCTTTTTCTTCTCTGGTTCTGCAGCCTTTAGTGACAGTGCACCAGAGCTAGTAATCATTGTAGCACCACATTCTGGACAGTTCCACTCTCTGTCGTCAACTAATGCCCCACACACTTTACAAGTTTTCATTCAATAATACCCCCTTGAACTTTAAACATCCATATCGTCTCCGCCATCATCATCAAATACATCATCATTGATGAATTCTTTACTAGTAACTCTCTTACGTGAACGTTCTTCCTCTACATAAGAAGAAATAAGCTCCTTAACTTCGCTTGGTTTCTTAATATTCTTAATCTGAAATGTCCCCATAGACTTGTCAGAAGAATAGCAGGTGATTATGCCAAGTCCAAACATTCTCTGCCATAGTTTTCTCTCCAAGGAAACATCCATAATTCTATATAATCTAACCTCATTTTCCTGAAGATTGAGCAATCCTGTCTCCACAAAAATTCTATCCTCAGACAATCCATACTTTGTAAAAGTCCATGGCAAGCCAAAAATAATACGCTTGCGGTCTTTCCATACTACATCTACCATAATATACCTCCCATATTATAACAAATAGATAGAGACAGTATAACTTAGAACCATAAAATATTCAAGTATTTTATCAAAAAATTGTGTTTTTTCGTGATATTAGACACTATATATTGTATATTTTGACATAAAAAGAGTTAGAAATAGCTATGTACAGAATTATCCTATAGACAAAAAAAGAAGCTTACTTAGTAAGCTTCTTAGTTAGCAGTTCGTAGGGGAATCGAACCCCTGTTTTCGCCGTGAGAGGGCGACGTCTTAGCCGCTTGACCAACGAACCATATCTGAACCTCGTTTAATATACCATATGGTTTCGAATAATGCAAGCACTTTTTTTAATTTTTTTCAAAATATTTTATAATGTTAAAACAAGCCCTAATTTAACCTAATTCTATGGATATAATTTCGTTTACATTTTTCTTAGCTAGTTCCTTATCCATTGGGTATTTTACAGCTATATATCTATCTGTATGTCCCTTAACCACACAATTTCCATCTACAATATCATATTCCTCTACCAAAACCTCTACTCTCTCCCCAACAAAACTTCTTTCGTATGCTTTTTTGTTATTTTCTGCCATTTCAAGAAGCTGGTTGCTTCTTATATCCTTTACCTGATCTGAAACCTGATTTGGCATAGTGGCCGCAACTGTTCCATTTCTCTTAGAATATTTAAATATGTGCATTTCATAGAGATTTAACTTGGAAAGGTTTTCCTTTGTAATATTAAATTCCTCTTCTGTTTCACCAGGAAATCCAACGATTACATCCGTAGTTATAGCTGGTCTGTCGTAATAGTTTCTAAGCATATTACACTTGTCTATATACTCTTCTATAGTATATTTTCTATTCATTCTTTTTAGAGTCTTATTGCAAGCACTTTGTAATGATAGGTGAAAATGTGGACATATCTTAGGTATATTGCTGATAACTTCAAGAAAATTCTCCGTAATAATTCTAGGTTCTAAGGAACCCATACGCACTCTAGCAATCCCTTCTATAGCACTGACAGCAACAAGAAGTTCAAGAAGTGTATTATCTTTGCTATCCTTATATGAAGAAAGATTGATACCTGTTACAACAACCTCCTTAATTCCTTTTTTGGCAAGTCCTGTAATCTCATTTACCACATCAGTAAGTTCTCTACTTCTAATACGACCTCTTGTGTATGGAATAATACAATATGAGCAAAAATTATTACAACCGTCCTGAACCTTCACGTATGCGCGAGTATGTTCACTTGGCTTAATCAAAGTCATCTCCTCATACTCCGCCCCATTATTTATATCAATAATGTTATCCTCAATTGTCTTACTGGCAAAGTAGTCATCCAATATGCGGGCAATGTCTTTTTTTCGATTATTTCCTACAATAATATCTATATCCTTATCCTTTTCAAGTTCCTCTTTGGCTGCTTGAACATAGCAGCCAACTGCAACTATAACTGCATCAGGGCTTTGCTTTTTTGCTCTATGAATAATCTGTCTAGACTTTCTATCTGCCATATTGGTAACCGAACATGTATTAATTATATATGCATCTGCATTTTCCTTAAAGGCAACAACTTCACAGCCCTCGCCTCTTAACATATCCATCATACTATCTGTTTCGTATTGATTTACTTTACATCCCAATGTATAAAATGCAATCTTTTTATCTTGTAAATTAACAAACATTTTACTAAAAATCTCCTGTCATAATATTGACTTTTAACCCTCAAACTTATATTATAGTATCATACATAAATTTTAATTGCAAACAAGGAGGTTATAAGATGATAGAGGCAAAGATTTCTCTTAATTCTATTGATAAGGTAAAGAGTTTTGTAAACGATATAAGTGGTTTTAGCGCAGAGTTTGATTTAGTTTCAGGAAGATATGTTATTGATGCTAAGTCTATTATGGGTATTTTTAGTTTAGATATTTCTAAGCCTATCGACTTAAATATTCATACTGAGAATGATGTTGAGGACATCATGGCTGCTATTAAGCCATATTTAGCAGAGTAATTATTTATTCTATTAAAAAAGGTTTCGAGATAATCTCGAAACCTTTTTTATTTACCTAATATACTGTATCATGCCAGGCCCTAAATCACTTGTAGGTCTAGCAATAAAATCATGTTTTTCGTAAAAAGGCTCACGTCCTTTTGCGCACATGAGACATAGCATCATTGTTGTTCCATCTTCCTTGATGGACTTAACATATTCTATAAGTCTATCAATAATCATAGAACCGACTCTCTTTCCTTGAGCCTCAGGAACAACAATCAAGTCCTGAATATAACAAATCACTGCTCCATCTCCAACAATACGTCCCATTCCAATGATATTGCCATCATCATCAAGAGCCTTCACATTATATATACTATTAGATAACGCACTTTCTGACTGCTTATCACTAAGCATATTCCAGCCAACCTTTGATCTAAGATACTTATATTCTTCTATTGTAATATCATTTTCAACTAATGAAATCATATGTAAATACCTATCAGTTTAATTATTTAGTCGCACATTCTCATTGATAATCCCTTATCAGCAAGATAATATTTTAAATCCATAATCTCTAATTCTTTATAATGGAACAATGATGCCGCTAATGCCGCATCGGCCTTGCCCTCAGTCAAGGCTTCATAAAAATGATCCTTAGTTCCTGCTCCACCTGATGCAATAACAGGTACGGAAACATTTTCTGATATAAAACGTGTCAGCTCCACATCGTAGCCAGCTTTGGTTCCATCACAGTCCATACTAGTGAGAAGTATTTCTCCTGCACCAAGTTTATCAACCTTCATAGCCCATTCCACTGCATCTATACCAGTATCTATTCTTCCACCATTCTTGAATATATTCCAGCCCGAACCATCTTCTCTTCTTCTTGCATCAATGGCAACAACAACACACTGACTGCCAAACTTATCAGCAGCTTCACTTATAAGTGTAGGGTTATTAATAGCCGCAGAATTAACTGATATCTTATCTGCACCTTCTCTTAGAATAGCTTTAAAATCTTCTACAGTTCTTATTCCACCGCCTACAGTGAAAGGAATAAAGATTGTCTCCGCAACCTTACGAACCATATCAATTACTATATTACGTGAATCAGAAGAAGCTGTTATATCTAAAAAAACTAATTCATCAGCTCCTGCCTTATCATAAGCTGCACCTACTGCTACAGGGTCACCTGCATCTTTTAAATTAACAAAGTTTATACCTTTTACAACTCTTCCATTTTTTACATCTAAACAAGGAATAATTCTTTTTGTATGCATAATTATGTACTCCTACAGTTCAATAAAATTCTTTAAAATCTGAAGTCCTACCTTAGAACTTTTCTCAGGATGGAACTGACAAGCAAAAACATTATCTCGCTCAACTGAAGCGTGAATATTCACAGAGTAATCTGTTGTTGCCGCCACATCTTCTATTTTCTTTGACTTCAAATAATAGGAATGCACAAAATATACATAAGAGCCATCCATAACACCCTTAAACAGCTTTGCACCAGGAGTTATATTTAATGAATTCCACCCAATCTGTGGTATCTTAAGCCCTGGGGCATCAGGTATACGAAGTATCTCTCCATCTAATATTCCAAGTCCTGTAGCTTCTGGGGACTCATCACTTGTCTTGTAAAGAAGCTGTAATCCTAGGCATATACCTAAAAATGGTTTTTTGCTGTCCACAACATCGTATATAACATTTTCCAGCTTATACTCACGTATCTTTGCCATAGCGTCACCAAAAGAACCAACACCGGGAAGTATTACCTTATCACTAGACATTATTACATCTCTATCCCTTGTAATAATAGCTTCCTCACCTAGATACTGTATAGCTTTTTCAACACTTTTTATGTTACCTGCATCATAATCTAAAATTGAAATCATATTATTCTCCCGTCTTAATGCCGTCACTATACTCTAATAGTTTTTCGGAATATGCTTGTCCATCTAACTCCATAATATCGTAAGCTTCAGCCTCACTTATTCCAAAAACTGTAGTTAATGCATCCACTATCTTAGCTCTACAGCTATCAATATCCTCAACAATATCAAGCTCAACAGCCTCCTGATAATGCACGTCATACTTTTCTAAGCCTCTTAACAAAGCATCAAGTGCCATATCTGGTCTTCCAAGTGACATATTATTCTCATAAGACTCATAAAGTCTCTCTACATACATTACAGTATATATTCTATCTCTTAATTCTTCGTCCTCTTCCTTAACCTCAACACCAGACACTTCATCGTAAGCCAGTCTATAGCGCTGTCTATCGAAATAATCAGCAGCTTTCTTTATGACTTGTGAGTAGTTAAATGTCTTTGTACCTAGTACTACAAGAATTGCAAGAGCAATAAAAAGCATAAATACAATGATAACAACTGGTGTAGCAACCTTTTTCTCATCTTTCTCAGCCTCCAGTTCAGCTCTATATTCAGCTTCTTTTGCAGCTTTTTTAGCTTTCTTAGCCTCCAATTTTACATTGTCAGACTTTTTCTTAGCCTCTAATTTTTCTTTTTTCTCAGCATTTTTTACTTCTTTTTGTGCTTTCTTCTCTTCTTTTTTTGCTGCTTTTTGTGCTTTCTTTGCTTCGTAAAGACGTTCTTCCTCTAAATCATCCTCGTCAGGTTCACCGAAAATAATTTCAGATAAACTCTTCTTGCCTTGAGACCCCTTCTTCTTACGTGATGATTTCTTATTCGAATCTAATTCTTCAATATCTAAAATGTCATCCAAACCGCCATCTTCCATAGTACTCTCAGCGGTGGCCTTAAAAAGGTCATCCAACGCTGATTCACCCGCTGTGTAGGCAGAACCCTCTGATGGTTCATCATCCTCAATCCCGAGAGCAGAAAAAAGATCATCCAAATCAATGTCTCCTGATGAAGCCCCACCAAGTAAATCTTCCTGAACAGAGCTCTCCTCTTGAAGGAAATTATCCTCTTGTACTGGTATATCAGCTACTGGGTTCTCCTTTTCCTCTAAAGCACTGAACAAATCTGCCATATCAGGGCTAACTGACTCATCTAAAGCATCTTCTTGTTCAATTGCATCAGCCATATTCATAATATCATCGACAGGAGCAACTGTTTCCTCAACAGGAAGTGGTTGTTCTTCTTCCATTGCTTCCATCAAGAGATCATCAAGACTAAAATCTTCTTCCTTCTTTGGTGCTTCATTCTTCTTAGGAGCACTTAAGCTAGTTATATCAATATCATCAAAATCAATATCATCTATATCTAAATCACCCAAATCAAGATCATCTAACTCATCTAATTCATCAAGACTGATATCATCTAAATCAGACATATCTATATCTATGCCAGCATCCTTATCGACGGCATTATCAAAATTCTTATTCGGTTTGTTATTTGATGACATACCTGTCAAAAGCTCATCAAGATAATTCTCGTCCATAGTATCCTCCACTTAGCATAAGATTAACATTAGTAATTAATTCAAGTAAACATAATTATGATAATAATAACATATATTAGGTAAAGAAACAAGAAAATGTTATTCCTACAAATTGTTATTTATGACCAATATCCTCTGTATTGATTTTTTATAATTTATGTTATAGAATAAAGATGTATATTGGTTTTGTATGTATGAGGAGGTGAATACTTGTGAAGTCTACATTCTACATAGAATATTATGGCAAGCAGATTGATGAAGCTTCATTAGTAAAGGCTGCTAAGTCTATATGGACTAAGAGTGGCAAGAAGGCTGGGGATTTAAAGTCACTTAACTTATATGTTAAGCCTGAGGAGAATATGGCATACTATGTTTTCAACGATGATGAAACTGGTAGCTTCTCAATTGACTAATTAGCACAAAAAAAGGACCTTATGGTCCTTTTTTTATTTAATACATATCATCATAGTAGTCATCGTAATCGTCATAGTCACCATTAGCATAATTACGAGCATAATTAACATTATTAGCTCTCTTAACCTTAGGCTGAGGTCTACTACTCTCTTTTTTCTTTGACTGCTGTTTTTTCTTAATTCCCTTCTGCTCCTTCTCAAGACGCATCATAGTCTTGTTTTTGTCAGGTATTGAAACTGAAGGTTTGCTCTCCTTTGGTCTAGAAGGCTTGCTACGTCTTCCAGTATCCTCTTCATCGTCGTCCTTGCCTGCAA
>JAGAKD010000274.1 GCA_017625815.1 Lachnospiraceae bacterium
TACTTCATTATTTCCTCCTGAATTGGTATAGGTTGATTTTATCAAGGAGTTTACATTATGACAAGGGTTAGAGGGGTAAGTGACACTTATTTGATGGTTAGTGGCACTAAAAAAGCCTTGCACCAGGCAAGACTTTTTCTCTCTATATCTTCTTCAACTCCGCTATTGCAGCATAATGCAAGACATCAAACTCATTAGGTGCAATCTCCTGTAATAAGGCCATATGCTCCTTTTCCCAACTTGCAACCTGTTCCTCTGTAAGAGATGCACCTACACCTCGACAAGCCTTCATTCTTCCATTCCAGCTTTCTCTGGTAAAATGTACATTTAACTTATATTCCTCGTGATATACTAACTCAAATTTCTCATCATAACACTCAGGAATGTGTATAGGATGCAAAGTTTCTCCCGCTCCACTCCAATCAGGGCTGTACTTAAGCACTAGTTTTTCGCTTTCTCCAGCAATTTTATCCTCAAAAGGAAGCCAGGCCATATACAATATCAATATACGTCCATCTTTTTTTAAAATTCTATGCAATTTAGGCATAATCATCTTATGGTCGAAATACCAGAAACACTGACAAGCAGTAATTACATCAAATGTCTCCTCAGGAAAATCTAAATCTTCTGCAGAATGTGCATAGTATTCAATATCCATTCCCTCTGACATAAGTTTAGCCTGTTCAATCTGATTTTCTGAAATATCTGTACCTATCCACTTTGCTCCATAGGAGTACATATTTCTTGGAATTACCCCTGTTCCTGTACCCATATCAAGAACAGTCTGTCCATTTATACATAGATTACGTTCTAATATCTTATCGTAAAACTCCTGTGGATATATATCACGAAATTTTGCATAGTCAGCGGACGTCTTACCCCAATCAAATGCTTTGCCACCATCCAAATTTTTATCTATAATCTCCATATAATATACCTCCTATATGCAATCATTTTTCCAAGGTCTGTCCTTATCCAGCCAGCCTTTTTCCTTCCAATATTCCTTCTCTGATTCACTAGATCCCATATCTTTAAGCTGCATCATTCTCATTATACCAAACATAAATCTGGTTTTAAAGCCTACTTTTACCTTATCCTTTTTTACTCTATTGGCCAGTTTAACCATATCTGACTTTATCTTAGTTTTTTTCTTATGGCTAACCTGCTCCCAGCTCATTGCCTGCACAGCCACACCATACTCTCTTACATATGGTACACCCCAATAAAACAGTGTGTTACTAATATCCTTAATAGCTGATTTCATTCCAGTTCCAGCGGCTGTAGATATAACCACTGCCTTTTTGGAGAACATACACTTTCTTGGCTTATGAACCATCCAATATGTAAAGGTAAGGTCTATAAATGCTTTCATAGGAGCTGATGCTCTCATACAATATGTTGGAGTTGTAAATACCAATAAGTCTGCTGTTTCTACAGCCTCCATAATATCTCTTTTTTCATTATAGAAAGGGCACTTTGCTTCATCCTGGATACAATTATAGCATCCAACACAGAAATGTTCTAAATCTCTTGGCAAGTAAAATTCTTCCACTTCACTATTTTCAAACTGTTCTAATAATAATCTACTAATCTGATAAGTACTTCCCTTATGATTTTGACCGTGAATTAATACTATTCTCATTATTTATCCTCCAAATAATTAGCGTTAAATTGTCGTATATGTGCTTCTAGTAGCTTTAATGCTTCCTGCTCTCTATTAGGTTCGCGGTCACAGACAGTAAGTAATGTATATATTGGTGCGTAAAACTGTAATGCTAATACTTGTGTGTCAACATTTTTAAACTTCCCTGTGGCAATTAGGAGTTTAAACAATCCGCCCTGATAGGTCATCGGATCATCAAAATATTGTCTTGAATATAAGTTTGCAAGTTCAGAATTATGAAATTGCTCCAAAGTAAGCAGTTTTCTGAACAACCTCATATGATTATCATGTAAAAAGTACAAGAATAAATTCTTCCCTATCTCTATAATTTTTTCTTCTGAAATTTCAGTATATATATCAGCATCTGCACTTACATTATTTCCGTCGATACCTATGGATAATGCCTGCTCTGCATAACTGGACTTCAGTTCATCCAGTATGGCTTCAAATATTTCCTGTTTATTCTTAAAATGTTTATATAATGACGGAGCTTTTATGCCCACTGCCTTTGCAATATCACCTACATAAACATCACTATATCCTCTTTCTGAGAACAAAACCAAAGCATCTTCTATTATCCTCTTCTTTGTATTCATATAAACCTCCGTTAGCTAATTTGGATTAGCTTGATTATAGGCTAATTACAATTAGCTGTCAAGTATTAAAAAAAAACGTGGATGTGGTAAAATACCACACCCACGGGAACTATTATCCTTTAGTTACCAATACTTGAACGACACTGGA
>JAGAKD010000275.1 GCA_017625815.1 Lachnospiraceae bacterium
GAAAAGGAGCACGTCCTTACCAACCTTATCTCTGATGTACTCTGCCATAGTGAGTCCAGTAAGACCAACTCTCATACGAGCTCCAGGTGGCTCGTTCATCTGACCGAACACCATGGTTGTCTTATTGATAACTCCTGACTCTATCATTTCGTAGTAGAGGTCATTACCCTCTCTTGTTCTCTCACCAACACCTGTGAATACTGAATATCCACCGTGCTCAGTTGCGATGTTTGTAATAAGCTCCTGAATAAGAACTGTCTTACCAACTCCGGCACCACCGAAAAGACCGATCTTACCACCCTTCTGGTAAGGACAAAGAAGGTCTACTACCTTGATACCAGTCTCAAGAATCTCAGTATCAGTAGCCTGCTCTGAGAACTCTGGTGCTTTTCTATGAATTGGAAGATAAGTATCTACCTCAGGTGC
This sequence comes from Lachnospiraceae bacterium, assembly GCA_017625815.1. GTDB lineage: Bacteria > Bacillota > Clostridia > Lachnospirales > Lachnospiraceae > Coprococcus_C. The sequence continues at coordinate 427 of JAGAKD010000275.1, forward strand.
TGGTTTATTATCAATAGGCTGTCCAAGTACATTGAACATACGTCCAAGTGTAGCTTCACCAACAGGAATTGTAATAGGCGCGCCAGTTCCAATAGCTTCCATACCTCTTACAAGACCATCAGTAGGACCCATTGCTATACATCTAACTGTATCGTCACCCAAATGCTGTGAAACCTCAGCATAGAGTGTGTCACCGCTCTTTGTTGGAATAGTTATAGCGTGATATATCTCCGGAAGCTTGCCATCAGCAAACTTAACGTCTATAACGGCACCGACAATCTGGGTAACTTTTCCTACATTTGTATCTGCCATTTCCTTATATCTCCTTAAATTTTAGAATGTGTGCCGATTTATGAGATTGCATCAGCACCTGCAATAATCTCAGTAAGCTCCTGAGTAATTGCACTTTGTCTAGCTCTATTATACTTGAGGGACAGGCTAGCTATCATATCCTCTGCATTGCTTGTAGCAGAATCCATAGCCTGCATTCTAGCTCCATTTTCACTGGCAACTGACTCTAGGAATGCACCAAAAATTATATTTGACATATACTTTGGTACAACCATATCAAGTACGTCCTCTGGTGTAGGCTCAAAATTCATAAGAAGCTTATCATCGATATTCTTCTCTTCAAAATCATCAGCTGAAAGAGGAAGGAGTTTAACCAGCTTTGGCTCCTGAGTCACTGTGTTCTTGAAGTTGGTATAGGCAATATATATCTCACCTATCTCGCCCTTAGAAAACTGTGTCAAAAGCTCCTTTGTCATCTCAGTAGCATCTGAGAACAAAGGGGAGTTAATAACCTCTGAATAATCCTTATATATATTGTAGCCTTTTCTTGCAAGGCCCTCTATACCCTTTTTACCTACAGCATATACATAATCTTCCTTTGTGAAATCTCCACCTGTGATAAGCTTTACAATATTACTATTGTAGCCTCCGGCGAGACCTCTGTTAGAAGTTATGACGATAACTGCTTTTTTACTGTTATCATTTTCCTGAAGGTAGGTATGATTAACATTTTTAGTCATAGCAAGGATTGAGCTTATGGTGTCATAGAGCATATTAAAATATGGTTTATTGCTCTCGGCTTTACCTCTGGCCTTTTGAAGCTTAACAGTAGCAACAAGCTTCATAGCCTTGGTTATCTGCTGAGTGCTCTGGACGCTCTCTTTACGTCTCTTTATGTCTCTCATTGATGCCAAGACTTATCACCTCACTAACTAAAATGTCTCCTTAAACTCTGAAATAGCCTTAACAAGAGTTTCTTCTATCTCATCTGTGAGCTTCTTCTCTGTTCTAATACCTTCGAAAATCTCAGGGTACTTAGTAGAGATATACTCAAATAATCCACTCTCAAATTCAAGAATTCTCTCAACAGGAATGTCGATAAGATATTTCTTAGTTGCAGCGTAGATAATAACTACCTGCTTCTCTACAGGCATTGGCTTGTACTGTGGCTGCTTAAGCATTTCCTTAATACGCTCACCCTGTGCAAGCTTCTCCTTAGTATCAGCATCAAGCTCTGAACCAAACTGTGAGAAGGCTGCAAGCTCTCTATACTGTGCAAGCTCAACTCGAATAGGTGAAGCGAGCTTCTTCATAGCGTTAATCTGAGCTGCACCACCAACTCGTGATACTGAAAGACCTGCATTTACGGCTGGTCTAAAGCCTGAGTTAAACATCTCTGTCTCAAGATAAATCTGACCATCTGTAATAGAAATTACGTTGGTTGGTATATATGCTGAAACGTCGCCTGCCTGTGTCTCAATGATAGGAAGGGCTGTAAGTGAACCGCCACCTAATTCATCTGAAAGCTTAGCTGCACGCTCAAGTAATCTTGAGTGAAGGTAGAATACGTCACCAGGATATGCCTCACGTCCAGGTGGTCTACGAAGGAGCAATGAAAGTGTACGATAAGCAGTTGCATGCTTACTTAAGTCATCATA
>JAGAKD010000276.1 GCA_017625815.1 Lachnospiraceae bacterium
TCTACCAACAATAACGTCTAATGTCTTAACATCAAAGTTATTCTCCTCAAGCACTGATGCGATAACCTCTTTACGGAAATCCTTCTGTGCTACTACTGAATCATACTTCTCGATAACCTCAGTAGCGTGTCTTAATGTCTGATCAAAAACTAATGTCTCATCCTCGAAAACTGCAATCTTAGTTGAAGTTGAACCAGGATTGATAATAAGTGACTTATAACCCATTTTTATTCCTCCATATCTATAATTTATGCTAGGGATACTGGGGTAAAACCCTGTATCCCTGAATTATCTAAATATTTATTTGCTCATAGCCTCTGCAACGATAGCTGCAAGAGCAATTGAGTTAACCTTAGTCTCAAATGTATCTGAACGTGATGTAAGAATAACTGGAGCTTTTGTTCCTGTAAGGATACAACCGTTCTTAACATTTGCAGTATGTACAAGTGTCTTATAAACAAGGTTACCAGCGTGAATGTCTGGGAAGAGAAGAATATCTGCATCACCAACAATCTTTCTATCTGTAGCACCCTTATGTCTTGCTGCCTCTGGGTCGATAGCAAGGTCCATAGAAAGTGGTCCATCAACGATACATCCAGTAATCTTGCCCTCTTCGTTCATCTTCATAAGCTCTGCTGCCTCAACTGTAGCTGGCATCTTAGGGTTAACTACCTCAACTGCTGCAAGTGGAGCAACCTTTGGGCACTCAAGACCACAAGCATGAGCAACCTCAACTGTATTCTCAATAATACCAACCTTATCCTCAAGAGTTGGGTATGGAATAAATGCAACATCTGTAAGATAAAGCATCTTCTCTAAGCCCTCAATCTCAAAAAGTGCAACGTGTGAAAGTGGCTTACCAGTTCTAAGACCAACCTCCTTGTCAAGAACGCTCTTTAAGAAGCCCTTAGTATCGATAAGACCTTTCATGTACATATCAGCCTTGCCATCATGTACAAGCTTAACTGCTGTAAGAGCTGCCTCAGTAGTATCCTTAACATCTATAATTTCGTAACCTGATAAATCCATATTGAGAGTTGTGGCAACTTCCTTAATCTTATCCTCGTCACCAACTAATATTGCATCTGCAATATTTCTCTCCTTTGCAGCCTGAACTGCCTCAAGTACAGCATCATCCTGCGCCACTGCTACAGCAACCTTCTTCTTGCTGCAAGCTGAAATCTTCTCAAGTAATCCGTCGAAATTGTTCATTTGTTTAATTCCTTTCTTCTTGTAAAAAATATTTATAGTACGTTCATCAAGCCTTTTTCTTGCTTCTTAGAGCAACGTCCAAGCATGACGATATAATACACAACATAACTGCACAAACCCCAATACTTCTATCAAGTCTTTTCTCAAAGACTTTCTTCCTCTTCAAGGCTTCCTTGATAGCTTTTTTGTTAAGCTTACGTTCTGCCTTAGAAATACTTCTGTCAGTTGTCTTTGCTTCTTTAAATGGTTTCTTTGGCTGTTTAGCCTTCTTTGCTTTTTTAATTTTTGCCATAGCATCACCCCATAAACACATTATCGTTTATTATATCACAAAAAACCTTGTTAATTCAACTGATATGAGGAATATTATCCTATACTTATAATAATTCTCTGTATTATTTTGCTAACATTTTACTTTTTTATCATTTTGATAGATTCCACACTCTCCACAAGCTCATCCACTATTTGTTCTTCCTGAATTTTTAATCTGTGCTCATCATAGATTTCATATTGCTTATATGCGTGTTTCTTTGCCTGTTCAGCAGATACACTCCCCGGTCCCGAAAGTATTTCTCTTCCTGTCATATTCAAAAAAACATTCAACTTGTTTTCCCAATCTTTCATATACATAGGAATGTGTCTTGTTGCTTGGTCTTCTGCAAAATCCAAATACATTGTAACCACTCGGTTAAGTTCTGACATTTCGTCTTCATTCAGATAATTTTTCGCAATATCCACATCTTTTTTTCGAACCTTGGCTCCCTCAAATGCAGTTAATCCCATATTGTCCTTTGTCGCATCCGCTCGTTTCATAATTAATTCCGCGGCAGTATTTCCGTGAATACCATAATGAATCTTATTCTGTACAGTCTTAAAAAACAATTTAGCTTCTTCATCTCTGCTACTGTAGTCTATAGATGTTTTGTATATTTCACATATCTTGTGATAAAATCTCTTTTCAGAAGCACGGATATCACGGATTCTTTCTAAAAGTTCATCAAAGTAATCTTCGCCAAACTGTTTAGGATTCTTCAATCTTTCGTCATTCATAGCAAAACCTTTTCTGGTATACTCCTCAAGTATTTCAGAAGCCCAGTTTCTGAAATGAACACCAACATTAGAACGAACTCTATATCCTATTGCCAAAATCATACGAAAATTGTAGTGTTTCTTATTTCTTTTTATCTGTCTGGTTCCCTCTGTTTGAACTTGTAAGAATTCCTTACAAGTTGAATCTTCGTCCAACTCCCCATCTTTATATATATTCTTAATATGCATAGTAATATTTTGTGAAGTAGTGTTATACATCTGAGCAATTGCGGCCTGATTCATCCAAATGTCCTTTTCAAAAAAATAAACGTCTACCTTTGTATCGCCTTTCTCATTCTGGTAAATTAACATATTCCCCAGTTCTGATACTTCATATGTTTTTTTCATTACAGCACCTTCTTTCACTAGTAATTTCACAACTGTTAAATATTTAACATATGTAATCTTTCTATTGTCATTCATTATATTCCACTACTGAAATAATATCAATAAAATCCAGAAATATTTGAGTGCAATGTGTGTTATTCCAATCATTTTTATACTGAAGATTTTATTTAACTCAATTTTATCATTTTAGCTCAAATGATAAAATTAAAACATTAAATGATCAAATTAAAAAAGAGTAGCCTTTCGCTACTCTTTCTTAAAAAATTCTTCTATTCTTCGCTCTCGTCTTCCTTAGCCATTACTGCTGCCACAGAAGCAACTGTAGATAAAGCCGCAATAATAGGAACAAAAATTACCAAAGAAAGCAATCCTATCACTATACCAACTACTATAATTGTTATCTCCATAATACAATACCTCTCTAAATCTATGTTATGTCTTAACTTACAATCCATGTTATATGCTATATTCTAGCAACTTCTCTACGAAATATACTTTAACACATTTTTATTGTATAGAAAAGTATTTTTCATATATATTTTAATCTACTTCACTCTTAATATACTTTTCTGGTCTGCCAGTCATATATGCTGTGGCCAATATTATAGTCATAAGCACCCAGCTTATTGGTTCTGTAAAGGCAACCCCCTTGTAGGCAAAAGCTGGCACCAGGAAAAATGCAGATAAAATCTTCACTACCATCTCCATAATACTAGATATAAGGGGTACAATTTTTCTGCCCATGCCCTGCAGGGAGCATCTAAATACAAACAATGGCCCTAATACATAGAAAAACAAAATACTAATCTTTGCATACATAACAGCTGGATCAACAATACTTACTTCCTTAGTACTAGTAACCCACTCAAATACAGGTCTGGCAAAGGCATAACAAAGTCCTATAAGAACAGTTGTAATTACAGTAACTATGATATTTGCGTGGCGAACTCCCTGGCGAACTCTCTCCGGCTTACCTGCACCCATATTCTGGCTAACAAAGGTAGTCATAGCTATACCAAAGGTATAGACTGTAACTGACATTATATCGAAAACTCTTCTCGCCGCTGTATGAGCAGTCATAATGTTTTTTCCAAGGTCATTTATAGCGCCCTGAAGAATAACTGTACCTATATTTACTATACAACCCATAAGTCCCATAGAAAGACCTGTGGTTATGAGGTTGCCATACATTCCCTGATATGGACTAAAGTCTTTTCTTGTGGGCAGTATTTCCTTATAGTTTACTAACAAATATCCTGCACAAAGAATTGCTGACATAGCCTGAGCTATAATAGTTGCATAGGCCACACCCTTTATTCCTTGCTCAAACACGCTAACAAATAAAAAATCAAGTCCAACGTTTGCCACAACAGCAACCATAAGGCAGTACAGTGATACCTTGCTATTTCCAACTGCTCTAAGAATATTAGAGCTACAATTGTATATAGCAGTTAAGATAATTCCTGCTAATATGATATTTACATAGTCTAAGGCATCTTGCCTTATCTCTATAGGTGTGCCTAGAGCAATCAATATGTCTTCTATAAATATTAGGGATAATACCGTTAGTACTGCTGCCACACAAAATGTGAGTAATATAGTTCCGGCTACATTTTTTCTAAGTCTATCCATATCCCTAGCACCAAAGCTATTAGCTATAGGTATGGCAAAGCCCTGAGTGAGGCCATTGATAAAGCCTATTATAAGATTTGACACAACCACAGTAGCTCCAATAGCAGCAAGAGCATCTGGCCCTACATACTCGCTTACAATCTTAGAGTCAACCAAGCTATATAATTGCTGTAAAATGTAGCCAAGCATAATAGGTATGGTAAATTTTATAATTACCTTAGCTGGATAGCCATGGGTTAGGTCTTTCATATACATTCTCCTTATGTTACTTCCAAATCATTATTAATCAACATTACATATTTTAAACCATTTACCAACAATTTACTATATAAAAAACTAACATATTATAATCCCATTTCTTCAACCATTTCTCTGAATTTCATATAATTCTTCTCAAAATGTGTTGAACCATCCTCATATGCAAAATCCCATGGCGAAAACTCATGGGAACCTAATCTATAGATTAGCCTTATGGTTTTCCTAAAGCTAAAACCCTTTATATTAGGATTTAATATAATTTCTATGCCCAAGTCATCGGTGTATAAGTAATCCCAGGTATCATCCCTATGTTCACTTTCACCCATTCTGGCAATTAGATTCCAGTTATAATCTTTAATGAAGCTCTGGAAAAATTCATTAATGTCTGCCTCCTTTAAAGGACCTGTTAACCCTAACATTTTCTGCTCAAATTTTCTTAAAATATCTACTGTTTCCATAATAAACCTCCTCTTCATTAACCTAATACCAACTGATCATTACCAAGTGTTTTATTGGTTTCAGCCACGATTCCTGTAGCTAAACCATATTCTATAGCCTCCGTCGCATCAAAATATGAATCTTCTCTGGTAGTCTTCTGAACCTCCTTCTTACTCTTACCAGTTCTTTCGGAAATAACATCTACAATAATCTCTTGAGTCTTCTTAAGATTATTTACATACTGCTGAAGTTCATGAGGCTTCTTGCCAGCCATATCACCACCTCCATAAGCCGGATCATGAATCATAAGCTTCGTATGGGGTAGCATCTCACGCTTATCACCCGCAAGAAATAACACTGCGCCCATACTTGCAGCAGTACCAGTACAAACAGTTTTAACAGGAGCCTTCATCATTCTAAGATAGTCATAGACTGCCATACCACTTACTACCTCACCGCCTGGACTATTTATGTACAAAGTCACCTCCTCATCTGGGTTAAGCTTTTCCAACACCATTAGCTGCTTAATTAGCTCATTTGACGAATCAACATTAACTGGTTCTGTCAAAAACACCTCACGGCTTGCAAATAAAATCTCGTCAATAGATACCTTTTCAATGCCTTTAGCAGATTCTTTTACATAATTCATATAGTTATACCTCCAAATAATAAAATTTAAATTTTTAAAAAAACAAGCCTGAACCTAGCCATATTAGCTAGATTCAGGCAAAATAGGACATTAATCATTAAATGCTGTTTTCAACAGATTTATCATCATTATAAGTGCTATACGGTGGCATTTTATCAATCATTTTAGCACCCTTGCCAGACGAAAATAGGTATGCCTTTTCCTTAGGAAGGCGTTCCACAATGTGCTCAGCAACATTTAATCTGGATGACATATATCTAAGTGTGTCTATATCATTAGAGCCAAGATATAATATATGATCACAGTTATTAAGAATAGTCTTAGCTTCATCTCTACCATATCTGGAATTGAGCTGTGACAGACTCTGAATAATGAGACTTACAGATATATCTCTAGATCTAATAACAGAGATTATGTTATCGAAATTCTCGATAGGGGCACCAGATGTAAAATCATCCATAATAAATCTTACCGGAACATTAAGACGACCATCCTCATTTTCATCAGCAAGGTCTATAAGACTGTTGAGCCCTTGACTATAAATCACATTAAGAACAGTGTCATAGGTTCTATCTATATCACTTATGTTTATAAATAATACAGACTTTTCCTCACCGAGCTGTTTAAAGTCAAAGGCTTCCTTCTTGACAAATATCTCGTCCATCTCTTTTACATCAAATGGAGCTAATGCCACCGAAGCAAAGTCCGTAACACAAGCCCAGGTTCTATCACTTTCTCTAAGTGGCTCAACCATCTTATACATGCCTGAAAACATAGTATCTGGACAGTCAATACTTGTCTCTTCAAATATCTTTTTCATATTTCCACAGCAACATTCCTTATGAATGTCAACCACGGCACGCATATTACGGTCCTTTTCAGGAAGAATTTCCATAACATATGCAATAAGCATAGATATGTACTTTCTTGCTGATTGACTCCAATACGGGTCTTTTTCATCCATCTGAGGAACCATAAGCGTAGATAAGGACATTATATCCTTCTGTGAAACATCTCCATCCTTATCCACTCTAATATAGGATAGAGGGTCATAACCACAGGTGGATTTCTCAGGATTTACAAAATCCAATATATGCACTTTAAATCCCTTTTCGGCAAGAGGCCTGCCAAACTTTCTGCAAAGAGAGGACTTAGTGTCAATCACCAAAAGACTTTCAAATGGGTCTTGAAGGTTTGGCACTACATAGCCACCTGTTTTACCAGAACCTGATGGGCCCACAATCATATCGTGGTTATTCTGACCAGTCACAAAAGTATCATTACTAACTCTTTCAGTTGCTCCGAGACATCTGAATCCATAAATTTTTTCTACTTTCTTCATAAAGTATTCCTCCTTTAAAATAAAGATAAATCAAAAAAAAGACCACACAAGTTTGCGTGGTCTACATTACATAAAATGTGCCTGCTCCAAAAAGTGTTCTTTAGCCTTGTCAACATCATAATCGTCACACAATTCAAAGAATCTACATTCCAATAGATTACGTCGCTTATCAATATAATCTAACAACATTACGCTAGGCATATCTTCAAAATCCACTGATGGTAGCTCAATATTTTTCTTACTACACATCTCCTCAAATACCCTAAAATCAATTCTCATGAAGTCTCCAACATCCTTATCACCACGTATTCGAAGTAATATGAACATAAAATCCAGGACTTCTATCATTTTATCTCTAACAAATCCATTATTTTTATACCACAGTCCAGACCTCATAAGACTTATATATTCCTTGAATGTAATATTCATCAGGGCATGCTTTTTCTGACTGTAGGACAATTCAGAAAATTTCACATAGCCATATAAAATACGAAATGTCAAACTACTTCTAAAATCGCCAAAACACCCTAAGTCCTTTTCCACTCCTTCCAATAAACTGCCCATGCTCCTGCCACCCAAACGATTTATACAGTCCATTACCTCCTTTTCATCCTTAATAGTAACTCTTCTTGCTTCTAATAAAATTTCTTCTAGACTTCTTTTCATGCTACCATCTCCTTTCCTCTGCCCTTATAACGCTTAGATTTAAACTCTGGTGCCTCATAAATATATTTGGAGCATATTTCACGTTTCCCATTAAAGCACATAACAAACATGTTATGACCCTTGCAGGATTTAAAGTTTCTCATAGCAAACACATCATGTTGCAAATCAGCATCCTGAGTAAAAACACACACCGGTCGCTTGACTCTTTCTAAAGAAACCACCCCAATAATATATGCATCACTATGTCTTGTATCTGAGACAACATCGTAATTCACCAAGCTTTTTCCGCAATCTCTTTCAATAATATCTAGTGCCTTACAAGCTCTATAAGCAGCCATATTATCATTGCCTCTGGCAACTTTTCGCAATTCTGCCATAACAGATGGAATTATTTGTAATCTAAATGGATATTGATGCATTCTATTATAAGTTTTCATACTCTCATAAAACTCATTTAAAAATACTGGATTCATAAGAAAGCATGTATCTGCAAAGCATATTACCCCATTTCTTGTAATGTACTCAAAAATGTTTTCATTAGATGTAAAATTCATATTTGCCATAAAATCATCTCCTTTCAAATACATGGCACAAAAAAGGCCACACAAATTTGCGTGGCCTGTATTACATAAATAAATGCGAATGTAAATCTCACTAAAACCTATCTGAACTTATTTTTAAAATTCGGTGAGCCTAAACTCTCTCTCTTCACCTCATCAAGGACATTGCACAAGGCAACAAACGTACTATCATCTGCAACCTTAACTTTACCTTTATCATTTAAAAAAGCTATAAATATATCCTCTAATTCATCTCTATCAATTCCTGATGGGAAGAACAGCTTTCTAAAATCCTTATATGCCTGCACGAAGCTTTCTGGATTTTCAAAGGAATTTTTCCATTCCTCATAGCTAAGTGTTCTCTGTCTTTCTCTTTCCAGCATTTCTTCCCTGGTGGGAATCTTCCATAGCCTCTTTGCAATAATAGGCTCAGTCTCATCCTCAATTATAAAGTCCACATCATCTTCTGCAATAAGTGGGGGCTCATCCATCCCTGCCATATCCCAAAGAGTTGGCTCTCTATCAGGAAACCAAGCTTCTACAGATTCTTTTTTATATGCATTACACACCCCTTTCATGAATTCTTGATATGTAGCTTGTCCATTATTTCTCAAGCCTTCCACAGTTATTATATCCGCCTCATCTGATGAATCATCTACTATAGAATGACCAGTGATTTCCATATAATTCTCATACAATGTACCGAAGAACCCTTTCGGACGAATCAAAACATTACTTTCCTCATCCTCATGTAAGGCTGTGAGAGTTTTATAACCCTCATTGAGCTCATCAACTACCGCCAGTACATCTGCGAAGGTCTCTATCTCATTATTAGGACTATGAGACATAATAATCAAATATAACAGAGCTTCATAACACCTTTTGCTTGCGCCAGATATTCCGTAATACTGATAAGCCCAGTGATTTCTCATTCTTATACGTGATAACTCCTGAATTAATGCCAAGACTCTGGGTTCTTGAAGCTTTCCAGAAGCATCACATACATACTCACTTAGAGGAGTATGTAGTCCATAAACTTCATCTTTAATATCCTTAAGCTTTCTTTCAATCTCACTTTTATAACCTAAACATTTACTCTTCATAATTAATCCTCCTTTTTACGATAACCTATTTCTTCATTTCGCTTTCGATATGCTTCCACCAGTAACTCATCCTCATTCTTCATAGTATCAAATAAGGATAATTGCTGGTTTCTTGAGAAATATCGCTGAAGCAGCTGATTATTAAAGGTATCCTGAGATATAACTGTAGCATCACTAAGTATATGTTCTACCTTTGCACCAGCAAGCTCAAAGCCTCTTCCTACCATAATTGCCCTATGGCAATCTATAGGATTTTTCTCTGTGCACATCAATGCCATATTATGATTTTCTAAAGCCTTTAGAATGTTTTCAAGACCTGTTTTAAACATGTCTGACTCTCGAAAACATTCAAAATCAAGATACCCCCCTTCATTAAAATACTTTGGATATACCTGTCTTGCTCCAAAGTATTCGCCCATATTACAATAAGAAATACGAAATTTCTTTAGATACTCTGACAATCGTTTTTCATTAAACTGTGGAACGAATCTGGATCTGGGAACACTTCGCACATCAACCACACAGTTAACATCATTATCAACCAGCATTTGCTTGAAGTGTTCCAATGAATGATTGGAATGTCCAATCGTAAATAAATTTCCCATAGCTCATCTCCTTTCATTTATGCAACCTTACCTATTTCTTTACTCTTGATTATCTTGGCAACTATACTGTAGTGATGAGTATAATAGAAACATAATCACCCTAACTCTGCATACACTCTTAGAGGTACAATTATATTGTTGCTGGCAATAACCATAGCAATATTTGAGCTTTTTATATAAGTCGCAAAATCCTGCTTATTTTCTCTTGCCTTTCGCATATAATTGGATGCCTCTTCGTAATAGTCTCCCAAGGTTTTTTCCTTGTCAGCCATCATATCCCTAGTAATATCGCAACAGGTCACAACGTCATGTATATAATTACGACATCCGACACTTTGATAAAGCTCAGTAACTGTTTCTATAAGCTTCCTATAATTTAATCCAGTAAGTTCTTTCCATATATCCGATTTACCACGAAAATATTCCCAATCCTGTACAATAGAAAAAAACATTTCCATAGGAGAACTTCCCCTTTGTACCGAGAACTTACGTAGGAATTCTCTATAAGTCACCTCACTTATATCTTTTTTAGACTCCTTATCACCTCCTTTCATACAATCCATAATGACCTTTAACTTTACACCCTTTGCCTTATCAACATTAACAAACTCAGCTACTGATGTATTCATAACCTTATCTAAGATATTTCTAATATTTTCCATAATCATTCTCCTTTTTTCTATTACGCTGCCATACTAACTTCTCTGTTCTCAATTATCTTAGCAACAATACTATAATGATAAGTACATTTGCTACGTGAGTTAGTAAATGGCTCACCACGGCTAACAACAAGATATGCTGAAGGAATGTGGATGTCTTTTTCTTTCGCAAGTTCCAGATAATCACGGTCTGTAACAGAGAAACAATACTTGTTTTGACCCTGATATGTAAAACTTGCCTTTATTCTATCTACCGTCCAGGATATATCACTATCATTGGTCACCTTACATTGGTCATTAAATATAGTAAGGTCCCTTACCTTTATAAGCTGCAATGATGTTTTATCCTTCAGCTTTGACACCTGATATGCTGTCTCGCGGTAACTTATTGAACCAAGTATCATGCCATTTTCATCCTTTACCTCAATACCTCTTGAGATTATGTCTGCCCAAGTAGTTCTATAAAGAAGCTTGAATGGTACATCTGGATTAACATATATGTTTTCTGGCTGATAGTCCCTACCTGATGGCTCATCAAGGCATTCCACCTCTACAACATCAAGCTCTTTGCACTCATAACCAGTATCAGTAATTATATGCTCTTCTCTAAGAGTGCTTGAATCCATACGCTTAAGACGTACCCATTCATTGGTATCAACATCAATACCTGCTACACAGTAGCCCTTATGCATACCCTCATTCTTCTTGCTTCTAGTTAAGATAGCTATTCTTCTCTTCATATTCTTTTCCTCCTTAAATGTAATAGTGTTAATAGTTGAATTTGCTTCTTTCATGCTAATATCCTCCTTTTTATAAAATAAAAAAGACCTTCGCATAAATTTGCGTGGTCTATATTACATAAACTATTTAATTTTAAAAGATACAAGGTCTCTGAATCTCTTATAACACATTTCAAAATGTCCCCTATTATCTTCATATTTTTCATTCCAAGGCGTCATCATATGTGATATTAATTCAGAAATCACTTCCACACTCTTAGTAAAAGTGAATCCTAGATTACATGGATTAATCAAAATGCTAATTCCCAAATCATCCATATACATATACTCAGCAGTGTCTTCTGTAGTACATTTCTCTGTCATTCGAGCTATCAGTCTCCAATTATATTTTTCCATGTACTCCTTGAAAAATTCTTCTATCTCCTCCTGCTTTACTGGTACAGCCCTGCTAGTATGCATCTTGGAATCATCAAAGAAATCATCCTTCTTTATACGTGCCCCTGCATATATACTTAAAGGTCTAAGTATGTTATTGCAAGCAATATGTATGGCCAGATTCATATTCTTCGAATAAAGTTCATCACCTTCCTTATACTTATTGGCTTCCAACATTAAATAAGATACCACCTTATAATAACTTTCTAAGGTTTCCTCCTTATGCTCCATCATACTTTCTGTGACATTACAACCTGCAAAGCTATCTATGAATGACTTTCTAAAATTCTCATTATCAAATATGTCGGCGACTGTCTCAATCATCTCAATATAATTGATACTATTGAATTCTTTCCATTCTTCAGATTTACCAAAGAAGTAGGCCCAATCATTAGCAAAGGAAAGCACCATGCCAAGAGGAGCTTTTCTATACATAGCCATAAACTTAGCTAGGAATTCACCATAAGTCACCTTGCTTATATCTTTCTTAGGTTGATTTTCACCACCCTTTCTACACTCCATAAGTGCCTTAAGCTTAATTCCATCAGGCTCCTTAACATTAACAAACTCAACTGCAGGTGTATCCATAATCTTATCTAAAATAACTTTAACTTTTTTCATATTCTTTTGCTCCTTAAAAATAAAATAAAAATGACCACACAAATTTGCGTGGTCTATTTTACATAAACATTAATGTATCTTAACTAATAATTTCCTACTACCCTTCACAAAGCATTTTTGCAATTTCCCAGCTTGATTTTCCCGGGTTTGCATTTAATGCTTCAATGAATTTCTCATTAAACTCTTCTTCGCCTGTGATAATAACATCTTTATCTGTTGATACAACGATAAAAGCCGATGGGAATTCAGTGAGATATGATATCATTTCTTCTGGATTATTTAATATGAATCCTGCTTCACACACGAAGGGATCGGTAAATCCAAACTTTTCTTCAAGCTTCTTTGCGATATAACGCAGTCCTTCTTCTGTATAACTCCGTCCTTCTTGAGTAAGGATATATAACCTTCTCATTAATTTTCTTCTTTCTTTCATCATAATCATCTACCTCCTTAATGCACAAATAAAATTTGCGTGGTCTATATTACATAAACATTGACGAGAATTTGCAACAGTAATATAATTACTTTAGTCTTTGTAATTACGCCAAGGAGGAAACTAATATGGCATTAGATAAATTTGTTATATATACATTAAAAGGGAAAGAGATTATCTCCCGTGGTAAGAGAGTGAAACAGACCATTGTAGACCCTCTTGATAATAAAGAAAAAGA
>JAGAKD010000277.1 GCA_017625815.1 Lachnospiraceae bacterium
CAATGAGGAAGATGAATACGATTGGTGGATGGAACGAATGGCTCGTCATGCCATGTTTATGCAACTTTGGCTTCAAGGTAGTTCTGATATTACCCTGAGTGGTTTTTCCTTTATGGGGGGAGGCTCTTTTGGTTCGTTTGGAGGTTCCGGCTTTGGTGGCATGAACAGTATGCTTGCGATGCAGTCTGGGCAGTCGGCAGAAAGAGAAATACATAGTATGCTTCAGAATGGCTTGAGAGAAAAGCTGGGTGATACGATTTGTGGTATGCCGACAGATGAAGTGATTGACGGAACATGGGCAGATATTGAAAAAGGTCGTTCCATGAGAATGTCGTTAATGATGATGTAGGAAAAGGTTTTTGAATATGGAAATACAAAGTATAAACTCAAATATCAATATAAATAATACGCAATCCAAAGCTGGTAGTGTGCAAAGTAATGAGTTTAAAGAGCTGTTTGACAAAATTACAGGCGGAGATATGGCACAAGAGATTAGAGACACTTATGATGTAACATTAAATGTCGGTAGTATAGGAAATGTAACGGATTTTCTTAATACCCATGACATCAGGTGCAAGAATTTTGTTGCTATTTCTGCGGACACATTATCCAAAATGGAAGAAAATCCTGCCTTAAAGAAGAAAGTAATGAGTGCTATTAGGGAGTTTTGTAGTCCGAAAACTCAGGCTGAAATCAATGCGTTAGCACCACCTGTTAAGAGTGCAGGAATGATAGTATATCCGGACGGAGATACCTTGTATTGGCTTGAAGGTTATCCAAATGATTTTGGAGATATGAAAGAAAAGAAGGTTATTGCATCTGAAGTAGATATGGCAAATGCACAGAGAATATATAGTTCTTCAATAGATGGTAATGTTATGGAAAATGATATAGAAACTGCTATGCAGATTTTGGGAACTACTTATATGCGAAAAGATATGTAAGAGTTTTAAGAAGGAGGAACGATGGTATGAATATAGCCGGGATGGGTGCTGTATATTCAGCAATGTATCAGCATACATCTAAAGAACAGAAAAAGAATTAATAGAGTACTTTTATATCAAATCAGGGTGTGTTTTGTAAACATATGAATTTCCACCTGACTTAGTCCATATACTCGTGCTATCCTACGTTTGCACTAGGGTTGCAAAAAAACATAGGCATTCCTTCATAATCGTCCTAAATAAGAAAACGGCACATATTTACATGAGTCGTGCCGACACATCGCAACGCTACGCGTCGCTCAGTGTCGCGACATTCGTCATATACATCTCCACAAAAAAATCACTGCATACGAGTAAACTCGTTGCAGTGATTTTTTGTGTATCTGTGCACGACTCATTGTAACGCGCAACTTTCACTTTATCTCGAACACTTGAAAAGCAAATCTTCCCATCTTCTGTCAACCTCAGCCTGATACTGAGCAAGAAGTTCCTCGTTACCTGGCTTGAAGAGATGTGCGAAACGTCCCTGTGGTCTTAAGAAGTCCTCGATAGGAAGCTTCTTCTTAGGCTCGTAGTTAAGAATCCACTTGCCCTCAACCACCTCGAATAGTGGCCAGTAGCAGGTCTCAACCGCAAGCTTACAAATTTTCATAATATCTGGTGTATCATATCTCCAGCCTCTTGGACATGGTGCCATAACATTAAGGAATGCAGCACCTGGAGTGTAGATAGCCTTCTCTGCCTTCTCATACAAATCCTTCATGGTTCCAAGAAGAGTTGACTGGGCAACATATGGAACATCATGGCTTGCGATGATAGAAGCAAGATCCTTACGGTTCTGCATCTTACCAACTGACTGTGAGCCAACTGGAGTGGTAGTAGTGTCTGCATACATTGGAGTAGCAGATGAACGCTGGATACCAGTGTTCATGTAAGCACCATTGTCGTAGCACACGTAAACCATATCGTGGTTTCTCTCCATAGCACCTGATAAGGACTGGAATCCGATATCGTATGTACCACCGTCACCACCGAAGGTAATAAACTTATAATTCTCAGTAACTTTGCCCTTCTTCTTAAGAGCATTGTATGCAGTCTCAATACCAGAGAGAGTAGCACCAGCATTTTCAAATGCATTGTGCATGTAGCTATCCTCCCAAGCAGTGTATGGATACATAAATGTTGAAACCTCCATACATCCTGTTGCATTACCGATAACTGCTTTATCTTCAGGCTTTAATGCACGAAGTACTGTTCTAGCAACGATAGTACCGCCACAGCCTGCACACATTCTATGACCCGGAGCAAGACGTTCCGGCTTATTCATAACCTCTTTAAAATTAAATGCCATCTCGACTTACCTCCATTACTTTCTTAATCCAACATACTTAAAGTTCTCAGGCTCCATAGAACCATCTGCTATCTTCATCAAGTCTTCAAAAACTTCAGTAGCTGATTCAACTGTGTAGTCACGACCACCGATTCCGTAGAAGTAGTTAACTGCCTTAACGTTAACACCTGCGTCAAACATAGCAGCCTTAACCTCAGAACCAACTGGACCACCACAAGCTGAAAAGCTTTCAGCTCTATCAAGAACAGCCACAGCCTTGACGTTCTTAAGAGCCTCTGCAATCTCCTCACCTGGGAATGGTCTGAATACTCTAATCTTAAGAAGACCAGCCTTGATACCCTTAGCACGAAGAGCATCTATAGCATCCTTTGTAGTACCTGCTGCAGAACCCATAATAACTATAGCAATCTCAGCATCGTCTAATCTATATTCCTCGAAGAAACCGTATTTTCTTCCTGAAATCTTCTCGAACTCAGCAGCTACATCTAAAATAACCTTCTTAGCATTCTTCATAGCAAGTCTCTGGTTCATCTTAGTTTCCATATAAAATGGAGAAGTTGCATAAGGACCAACAGCCATAGGCATATCAGCATTTAAGAGATAATTCTCTGGATTGTACTCACCTACAAATGCCTTAACCTTATCAGTTTCAATAAGTTCAATATTTTCTACAGCGTGGCTTGTGATAAAACCATCCTGACAAGCCATAAATGGGAGCATTACATCTGGATGCTCTGAAATTCTAAATGACTGAATAAAGTTATCATAAGCTTCCTGGTTATTCTCTGCGTAAATCTGAATCCAACCAGCATCTCTAGCACCCATGGAATCTGAGTGGTCACAGTTGATGTTGATAGGACCAGTAAGTGCTCTGTTAACAAGAGCAAGTACAAGTGGAAGTCTATCAGAAGCTGCTACATAAAGAAGCTCCCACATATAAGCAAGACCACAAGAAGAAGTAGCAGTAAGAGCTCTTGCACCTGCTGCTGAAGCACCCATAGTAGCACTCATTGAGCTGTGCTCTGACTCTACAGGGATAAACTCTGTGTCGATTTCTCCATTTGCAATAAATGTGGATACCATCTGTGGTATCTCTGTAGAAGGAGTAATAGGAAATGCTGGCATAACATCTGGATTGATCTGCTTTATCGCGTAAGCAACTGCCTCATTACCTGACATTCTCTCACGAATAGACATATTACATACCCTCCTTCATAGTAATAGCACCGAAGCTGCAGACTCTCTCGCAGATTCCGCAACCCTTACAGTGGTCATAATCAAAATCTTCTCTCTTGCCATCCTTAACAGGAATTGAACTGTCAGGACATACAGGAGTACAAAGTAAACAGTGAGTACACTTATCCCAATCTATAACAGGAGTCTGAGTTCTCCACTCACCGGTATTAAACATTTTAGCACCACCGCCACCATAAATCTGGTTACCTGGTGTTAAGTCCCCATAAGGACTTTGCTCATTTATTTTAGTTATATCAGTTGCCTGTGCCATTTATTTTACCTCCGAAAGCGCCATCCTAAGAGCGTTCATATTACCCTCTATAACCTCTGGCTTTTTAGCAAATTTGTGCTTGTAGGATTCTTCCATCTGAGAAAGGAAAACCTTCTCGTCCATAATGCCTGAAACCTTTACTATAGAAGCAAGCATAGGTGAGTTAGGGAAATATTTTCCAAGTGTTGCCATAGAAACCTTTCTTGCATCAATTATGTATACGCCACCTTCATAGCCGTTTAATAAAGGTATAATTTCGTCTTTTGATTTGGTTGTGTTGATTACGATTGCTCCATCCTTGCTAAGACCCTTAGTTACATCAACAGAATGAAGAAGTGTTTCGTCAACAACTACAACATAATCTGGATTGTAAATGTTTGAGTGAACTCGTATTGGTTCGCTACCTATTCTGTTGTAGGCAGTGATAGGTGCACCCATTCTTTCGGGACCGTATTCTGGGAAACCCTGAACGTGCATTCCAGTACTAAATGCTACATCTGCTAAAAGTAATGCTGCTGTTTTGGCACCCTGACCACCACGGCCATGCCATCTAATCTCAATGTTTTTCTTCATATTAACACTCCTATTTAAAAAACTTATCTAAGTATACCATTTCGCCAAAAAAAGTAAAGTGTTTATTAGGATTTATTGCCAAATAATATTATTTCTTGAATAAATAAGTCTAAGTTGATATAATTTAGAAGAATGTTATAAGGGGAATTATGATTATTTTTATTATAGGAGTTATTTTATGAGTAAGAAATGTTGTGGAATGACATACTTTGACGACGAAACAGTATGCAGCATATGTGGAAAAGAGCTTATAGATTTTGAAGATGATCCAGCTGCATCAAAGAAGGAATTAGAGAGTGATATGTCAGAGAAGGCGGATGAATTATCAGAAGAACCAGAAAATATAGATCCTTCATTTGTTATAGATAGTGCGAGAGAAGCTGAGATGGCTAAGCTCACTGACATAATATATGAAGAACGAGAAGATGAAAAAATAGAAAAAAAGGGTGATGCTCCAACCTCACTTAAGGTTGTAGGCGTTATTTCCCTTTTACTTGCCATAGTTGGTCTTGCCTTAGTAGGCGTTTGTGTGTACTTTATGGTGATTGCACCAAGCTACAACAAAACAAAAGAAGGTTTTGTGCCATCTGACCCAGTACCATATATGGAGATTGCCACTATCACAGATAGTGATTTGGAAAAAAGTGAGGCACTTGAGGCTGTTTCAACTCAGACAGATGCTGATGAAGCAACAGATGAGGATACTGATGTAGATTTATCTACTGGAACTGATGCAACAGCATCAGATGCAGAGTAGGAGGTGCCGGCGTGAAGAAGACTTGGAGAAATGTTATCATCATATCTTTGATATTAGTTGTCATAGAGATAACAGCAACATTTATTTTAGTACATCCATATTTTGAGACACAGTTAGTTTATAATTCTATATCAGAAGGCAATTGGATTGAAACTAAGGAGAATTATGACAAGCTTTCATCAACTCAAATGGAAAGAGTTCAAGAGTATTTGCCTGCATACGCTGCTTGGGAAGCTAGACAGTATGCTGCGGGTGAAGTGACCTATGAAGAGGCTGCGGCAACCTTTGATGCTATCAATGCCATAGATGAATCAGGTACTTTGTATTCAACTTTTATGTATGATATAAGTAAAAATGAATACGTAAAGGTGTTCCGTGAGCTTCATAGAGTAGAAACTTCCTTCGATAATACAGAGATTTATACTCTAAGACAAACACTTAATTCAATATCTCTTAGACTAGATAATAGTTCTAGAGAAGAACTGCTAGTTATGCTTTTAAATGAAAAGTATCAGGAGTTCTTAGATGAAGAGATAAGTGTAGACAGCGCAAAAAGCTTTGTTAGTCTAGTTGTATCTAATTCTATATACGATGCATACGAATATGCCCTAGTTATAGGAAATAATATTGATTGTGTAGTAAACTACAGAGCAATCTATGAGAATGCTAAGTTATGCTTTGATGAAGAGGATTATTTTACTGCAATGGATTTGTGCAGTGATATAAAGCTTGACCCGAAGGATACAACATATCATACATTGTTTACTGATTTATACACTCAGGCATATGATACAGGAAAAACCTATTATGGTGAAAAGCTTGATTATTATGTTATGACTGGCGCAAATGAAGAGGCTGTTAATCTTATGGCGGAGATTGACCTTAGATATGGAGATGATTTTGACACAGGAGATTATAAGGAAGATTTAGCCGAAGATTGGCAAAAGGCTTGCGTGGAGCTTGCAAGTGATTGGGAAAGTGATTTGAAGGCTAATCTTGCAGAGACTGAGACAGGTGAGTATATTCTCGATAATGAATATGATAATTTAAAGCCAGATAGCTTATTGTTATATGATGTTGATGGCAATGAAATTCCTGAATTATTCTTGTTTAATTCATCAAGAGCAGATAATTCTTATGTGGAATGTTTTGTCTATGCATATGTGGAAGATGAATATAAGTATATGGACTACATCAACGTTATGAATTTCTGTAACACAAGTAGTCTTGTAGCATTCCCTACTGCTTTTGATAGAACTGTAGGAGAGGAATGTGTATTGGTAGAATTTGATGGAACAAGCTTTACATTTGATACTGAATGTCAGAAGATAGATGATGTTTACTATGTGAACGGATATGAGGTATCAGATGCGGATTACCTTTCTGCACAAAGCAAGGTTCTTGCAAACATAAATGAAAAGGTTATAGGTAATTCAAAATACTCAAGCCTTACTGACAGCGAAAGATATATTTTATCATACTAATATATGGAGGAATCAATAATGATTAAACTTTACGACACAGGCGCCTATTTACTTAATGGCAAGGAACTTATTGCTGACAATGGTGATGCTGATAAGGTGCTTGCAACCAAGGGCGTTAATGTAACTAAGGAAGAAGCAGCTAAGAATACTATGGCTTATGGTATATTAGAGGCTCACAACACATCAGGGGATATGAATCAGCTTAAGATTAAGTTTGATAAGATGACATCTCATGATATTACTTTTGTTGGTATAATTCAGACTGCTAGAGCATCAGGACTCACTGAGTTCCCTATACCATATGTTCTTACTAACTGTCACAACTCACTTTGTGCAGTAGGTGGTACTATCAATGAGGATGACCACATGTTTGGTCTTTCTTGTGCTAAAAAATATGGTGGAGTTTATGTTCCTCCTCATCAGGCAGTTATTCACCAGTATGCAAGAGAAATGCTTGCAGAGTGTGGTGCTATGATTCTTGGTTCAGATTCACATACTCGTTATGGTGCACTTGGTACTATGGCTATTGGCGAAGGTGGTGGAGAGCTTGCTAAGCAGCTCCTTAAGAGAACCTACGATGTGGCTAAACCAGGGGTTATTGCTATTTATCTTGATGGAGAAGTGGCAAAGGGAGTAGGTCCTCAGGACGTTGCCCTTGCTATTATTGGTGCTACTTTTGATTGTGGATATGTTAAGAATAAGGTTATGGAGTTTGTTGGACCTGGTGTTGACAAGCTTTCAGCTGATTTTAGAATTGGTATAGATGTTATGACCACTGAGACTACTTGTCTTTCTTCTATTTGGAAAACAGACGAGAAGATTAAGGAGTGGTATGATGTTCACTATAGACCAGATGCTTATAAGGAAATGAATCCTGGAGCAGTTGCTTATTATGATGGAGTTGTGTATGTTGATTTATCTAAGGTTAAGCCTATGATTGCTATGCCATTCCACCCATCAAATGTTTATACTATTGACGAGTTAAATGCTAACCTTATGGATATTCTTGAGGATGTAGAAAAGAAGGCACTTGTATCACTTGATGGCAAGGTTGATTTCACTCTTAAGGATAAGGTACGTGATGGAAAGCTTTATGTAGAACAGGGAATTATCGCTGGTTGTGCTGGTGGTGGATATGAGAATATCGTAGATGCAGCAGACATATTAAAGGGTCGTTACATAGGTGCAGATGAGTTTACACTTTCAGTATATCCTGCAAGTACACCTATTTATATGGAGCTTGCTAAGAATGGTAGACTTGCAGACCTTATTGGAACAGGTGCTATAGTTAAGACTGCATTCTGTGGTCCTTGCTTTGGCGCTGGAGATACACCTGCTAATAATGCATTTAGTATTAGACATTCAACTAGAAACTTCCCTAATAGAGAAGGTTCTAAGATTCAGAATGGTCAGATATCATCAGTTGCGCTTATGGATGCACGTTCAATCGCTGCAACAGCTGTAAATAAGGGATATCTTACTTCTGCTACAGACATGGATGTACAGTACACTTCACCAAAATATTTCTTCGATAGAACTATCTATGACAACAGAGTGTACAATGGTGTTGGTAAGGCAGATCCTGAGGTTGCAATTAAGTTTGGTCCTAATATCAAGGATTGGCCAGAGATGATAGCTCTTACTGATAACCTTTTACTTAAGATGGCATCAGTTATCAATGACCCTGTAACAACTACAGATGAGCTTATCCCTTCAGGTGAGACTTCATCATTTAGATCTAACCCACTTGGTCTTGCTGAGTTTACACTTTCACGTAAGGATCCTGAGTACGTTGGTCGTGCAAAGGCTATTCAGGCTGTGGAGAGAGTTCGTGAGTCAGGTGAGTGTATGTGTTCTACATCTGATGAGATGAAGAAGATTATGGATACAATTAAAGAAAAATTCCCAGAGGTTAAGGGTAAGAATACAGGATATGGTAGTACAATCTTTGCTGTTAAGCCAGGTGATGGTTCTGCTAGAGAGCAGGCTGCATCATGCCAGAAGGTTCTTGGCGGTTGGGCTAATATTGCCAAAGAATATGCTACTAAGAGATATAGATCTAACCTTATTAACTGGGGTATGCTTCCATTTGTTATGGACGAAGATTTCGCATTCTCTGTAGACGATTATGTATTTATTCCTGGTGTGGTTGATGCAATCAAGAACAAGAATGACATAATCAAGGGGTATGTAGTTAACAAAGATATGAAGGAAATAGATCTCAAATTAGGTGACCTCACTGATGATGAGAGAGATATTATTCTTTCAGGTTGTCTTATCAACTACTACAAGACTAATTAGAATAAAATATTATAATTAATACAAGTATTTATATACTTAAGATGTTAATATAGTTATACAGTAGACAGATTCAAAGAAGATAGAGGTGATGACTGTGGATTTCTTTACATTTATTGTTATTTTACAATCCTTAGGTGCGTTGTTTGGACTTATTACAATTGTTGTATCATATATGCAACCCGCATCCTTTAATCAAAAGATTATTACAGTTACAGCAACCTGTAGTTTTATTGGATTGCTTTCATATCTTCTTGAGATTCTGGCTACCAATTTGGAAGAAGCATTATTGGCAGCACGTTTCGGATATCTCGGAAAAAGCTATGCAATGGTGCTTTTTCTCATTTTTATAGCGAACTATTGTGAGGTTAAGTTACCAAAGAAAATGGTATGGAGCCTTATGGTGTTTTGTACTATAGTTTTTATTTTGGTATTAACCTGTCCATATCATTCTCTGTATTACACAAGTATAGGTTTTGTAAATGATGGTATTTTCCCGCATTTAGTTCTGGGTAAAGGCGTGATTTACTATCTATATATGATAGTTACTTTGCTGGTTATGTTGATTTTTATGGGTATAAGTGTATCTACCTTGACTAAGAGAAAAGGTGAGGAGAGAAGCAGACTTATATTACTGTGTCTTTCTGGAGTTGTTCCTGCTATAGGCTTGATTCTTAATCTTTTCCCAATGATGAGAGGCTTTGACCCTACACCTCTTGGCATTATGGCGTCCTGTTGTCTGGTTACATATAATGTGCTTAGATACGGATTGCTTGATACAATGCAGCTTGCTGGGGCAAATGCACTAGATTATACTTCGCAGGGTCTTGTGGTTGTTAACAAGGATTACAACTTTTTGTATGCTAACAAACAGGCTTTTGAATTATTCCCAGAGCTTTCTGGTAATGATGAGAACAAAAAAAGTATAATAGACGATATTTTTGCGGCTTCAAGGGATGGTAAAACAGAAATAACATACAGAAAAGATGATAAGATTTATGAGTTGTCCTATTCTAATCTTAGTGAAAATAGCAAGAAATCTCAAACTGCATCTAATGGTTATATGGCTTGGATATTTGATATAACAGAGGATTATAATTATACTCGAGAGCTTGAACAATTAAGATTTGAAGCTGAAGAGGCCAATCGTTCAAAAAGTATATTTTTGGCGAAGATGTCTCACGAGATACGAACTCCTATGAATGGTATAATGGGTTTTGCTGGACTGGCACTAGAAAAACAACAAGACAGTGAAACAGAGGAATACTTAAGATATATTAAAAATTCGGCGGACTCTCTGTTAGGCATAATCAATGACATATTAGATATATCTAAGATTGAGTCTGGTAAGATGGAAATCATAGACGTGGAATACAACCCGATAAAACTGTTTGATGATGTATCGGCGTTGATTAGTAGTCAGGCAGAGAAAAAGAATATAGAATACAAAGCAATAATTCCCAAAGATTTACCTAGATATTTGTATGGTGACAGTATTAGATTCAGGGAAATACTTATAAATCTGCTTAATAATGCCATAAAATACACCAAAGAAGGTAGTGTAACCTTAGATGTTTCTATTAATGAATGGCAAGAAGAGGCCATAACACTGATGATTCATATTAAGGACACAGGAATAGGTATAAAAGAGGAACGTATTGAGAAAATATTTGATACATTTGAACAGGGAGATACCTTATCTAATTATCACGTGGAAGGAACTGGTCTTGGACTTTCTATTGCTAAGCAACTAGTTGAGCTAATGGGTGGAAGTATTACTGTAACCAGTCAGTATGGAGTTGGTAGTGATTTCTGCGTTATCCTTCCTCAAAAATACGTTATGGGCGAAAAGAAAAATGAGGTTACTATTGAAGATGATACTGAAGAGTTGGAATTAAATGCAACAGGTATCAGAGCTTTAATTGTAGATGATAATATTATTAATTTAAAGGTAGAAAAGGGTATACTAGAAAAATACAATATAGTTGTGGATATATGTGAATCTGGAAAGGATGCTCTAAAGAAAACGGATAGTACAAAATATGACGTTATCCTCATGGATCATATGATGCCAGAGATGGATGGAGTGCAGACTATGGAAGCCATCCGAGATGGGGCAAACTCCAATAAAACCACACCTATATTACTTGTCACTGCCAATGCTGTTGCAGGCATAAGAGAAGAAATGCTTGATAAGGGCTTTGATGGATTTGTGGCAAAGCCAATTGATATTAATCTTTTACAGAATGAACTTGCGAAAGTATTGCCAGATAAGACAGTGGTTACGCAAGCTGAGGAAAAAGATAATAGTGAAATAAAGAACAATCTAATAATGCAAATAAGTAATCTTGGTGTAGATACAAAACTTGCCATAGAATCATGTGGAGGTGAAGTAGCATATCGAGAATTATTAGAAACAGCAATTGAGGAGTATGATTCCATAGCTTCAAAATTACAAAAGCATCTTGATGAAAAGGATACGGACAACTATAGAATTGTTGCCCAGACATTGAAGGAAGAGTTGTATGATATAGGAGCCAATGATATGGGTCAACAGATAAAGGATTTAGAATATGCGGTTAAGGATGGAGATATATCCTTTATAGAGGATTACACATCTAACTTTTTGCAGGCATATGTGAAGCTGATGAAATCTATAAAACAGCTGATGGATGATTATAGTTCGTAGAATGAACAATAAAATAATACTATTAAGGCTAAAATAGATAATTCAAGTAGAATTAGATTTTTTATTGTGGTATAATTCATTTCAAATATATTTTTAAAGGGGTGATTAAATGGCAATTATTATTTGGCTTGTCATTGCAGCTTTGCTGGTTATAGTAGAGATTGCTACTATGGGGCTTACTACTATTTGGTTTGCAGGTGGAGCTATCGTGGCTGCCCTTGCAGCTATATTTGAAGCACATTGGTTAATCCAATTCTTGGTTTTTGCTGTTGTGTCACTTGTGTTACTAATATTCACAAGGCCTATTGCGACAAAACATTTGATGAAGGATCAAGAGAAAACTAATGTAGAGAGCTTGGTTGGTCAATCAGCACTAGTTACAGCTACAATTAACAACATCAAAGGTGAAGGTACAGTGAAGATTAACGGTCTCGAGTGGACTGCCCGCTCTAAGAATGACACTGTAATTGAAGAAGGTAGTGAAGTAATTATAGATTCTGTAAGTGGTGTTAAGCTTATTGTAGAATCAAAGTAAAGGAGGAAGTATTCATGTTATTATCAGAACTTTCAGGAGGTCAGGTTTTTGGTCTGTTCCTTGTATTTTTAATTATTATCGTGGTGGCAAGTGCCATAAGAATCGTACCACAGGCTCATGCGTATGTTATTGAGCGTCTTGGTACCTACCAGGCAACTTGGTCAGTAGGTTTCCATATGAAGTGGCCTGTTATTGATAAGATTGCTCAGAGAATATCATTAAAGGAGCAGGTTATTGATTTTGCTCCACAGCCAGTTATTACTAAGGATAATGTTACAATGCGTATTGATACAGTGGTGTTCTTCCAGATCACAGACCCTAAGCTTTTTGCTTACGGTGTTGAAAAGCCAATTATGGCGATTGAGAATCTTACTGCAACTACACTTCGTAACATCATTGGTGAGCTTGAGCTTGACCAGACTCTTACATCAAGAGAAACTATCAATATCAAGATGAGAGCTACACTTGATGAAGCAACAGATCCATGGGG
>JAGAKD010000278.1 GCA_017625815.1 Lachnospiraceae bacterium
CTGAGAAAAACATCCTACAACTAATTCATCTACACCGTCACCAGTAATATCCATTATGGCATAACCATCGTACCTTGCTCCTGTTGCCCCAGTCACAAGACCGTTTCTTATCATATCATCAATACTCCAGTCCTGTTCTCTTGCAATATTATGATTTTCAATTATTTTGTCATACAAATCATAATCCGGCATTTCCTGAACAGATGTAATTTGCCTATTATCTTTAATCTCAGCCAGTCTTGTCCTTCTTTCTTCCCCTTCAATCAAGTCATTATACTCTCTTATAAGGTTAAAGCGTCTACGTCCCTCTTCGTTTCTCTCGGAAAAGCTTATATCCTCCCACAGTCCCGAGCCCGAAAACAGACATCCGTAATAAGTGGTATTTCCATCAGTAATTTCCACACAGTTATAGGACTGCCATGTAGTATAATCATCCTCAAACACTTCGTCTGTAACAAGAGTTGGTTTTGTTCTTTCCTGAGCCTCTACATAAGTCTTATCAACCTGAAATAGCTGATTGTACTGCACATCATACACATAGGCCACATCACTATTCATTATAGTAAGGTATACTCTATATCCATTATTTCCTACAGTCACTTCACAGGCGTTATCACCCTCATTATAGTGACAACCAATTGGTTCAAGATTTACAGCACCTCTTATCCCGCCAGCTACTCTGTCATACACATATAAACCTTTATATCCATGAAATATAACAAACTTCATATCTGCATAATCAAGTATAGGGCCATCTGTACCTAAACCTTGAAAATCTACATATTCGGGTTGTTCTATATCTATTTCTATGGCATCTGGATATTCGTTTGCAAAGGAAGCATGTGAATATCCTTCAAATAAATCACCTACATCAAATTCTGAGCCTGGAACAAATTCAAATACACCACCTTCTGGAACATCATAATATTCACCTCCAGCTTCCTTTGCATAACTGATGGTTGTTGACTCAGCTCTAACCACAAGATTGCCATCCACTATCTTGAAGTGATAATACATATCTCCGCCAGACCAAAATGACAAGTTGGCTGTTTCCTCATAAGTAGTATACTTACCATATTGAATTATATATGAACCCGCACCTTCAACAATTGATATTTCTTGTAACTCACTGTTAATTATAATATAAGGGGCATAAAGCATAGCCTCTTCCAATGTCTCCCCCTCCGGAACATACCTATATTGACCAGATACAAGGGTTATACTTTCTTCATTATCCAAATTCGCCTCGGTATCATGGATGTTTGTAGAGTCCACAGAAGCATCAGTATTTGTACTTTGGTCTGTGATAGCATCTGCATCCGTTGCGGTAGCTATATCTTCTGGCCTTTCCTTTTGCTCCTTAGGGTCAGTAAGCAGCACCAAGCCAAGTCCAACTATAACGACCACTGCCACAATTATAACTAAAACAACTGGTTTCTTACTCTTCATTATATTTTTTATTCTGCCCTTTGTACTTCCTTCTCCAAAGGCAATTGGCATACTTATGGGATTGCTCCTATCTGCGGAAAGGGTAAGTAGTGTATTTGCATACTCTTTCTTATTGTTCATTCCGAGTTTATATAATACCGCCTCATCGCAGGACATTTCCATATCTCGCTCCATAAGAAAATAAGCAAGCCAAACCAAGGGATTAAACCAATGCACCACTGTAATAATAAAATACACAGTTTTCACAAGGTAATCCTTTCTTTTAATATGATAGCTTTCGTGAGCTATCACATACTCATGCTTATCCTCTTCTATATCAGAAGGAATACATATATAAGGTTTAAATGAGCCAATTACAAAGGCTGTATCTATGTAATCACACATATACACGTTGTCACATACCTTTACTTTGGTACATAGCTTCTTTCTAAGTCTTATATAGGACACTGCACTAAGCATAATAAGGGTTGCTACACCTATATACCAGATAATAAACCCAGGCTTAGCATATGCCAACATACCCTTATCTTTGATATCACCATCTAAATTTTCAAGTTCTTGGTTAATGTTAGTAGCTCCCGAACCACCTGTGTACACATAATAAGTACCATCTATATCCTGTTCTTCGTTAAAATCCCCATTATCTATACTGTCGTAATTGTCACCAATATTGTTAGAAACACCGTTATGTATTACATTAGTATCTTCCACATCATCCACGTAATATTCATCTGTTTCCCCATAACCAATATCTATAGGCTGGTTATACTCAGGCTCATATGCATATTCATTTACATAGCTATCTTTAGTATCTTTGTTATTTACCTCTGGAATAATACTAAAATCACTCTCTATGGCAAATGGAATAGCAAGCCTTATAAAAGGGATAATCCATAATAGATATGCATATTTCTTTGGTATCTTAAATAATCCGAATACGAGTCTGGCAACTATAACAACTAATATGGCAATAGAAGCCTGCAAACTCATACTTATCAATTTGACAATAAATGCCTCCAAATCATCTTCCTCCTATGATATTTTCCATATATCTAGTAACTAATTATCCTCAATAATTTTCTTTATCTCCTCTATTTCTTTGCTACTAAGCTTTCTTCTAGAAGAAAATGCAGCCAAAAATCCCGGCAGAGAACCACCAAAGGATTGCTCCACATAGTTCTCGCTCTGTCTTGCGTAAAATTCCTCCTTGGACATACACACCTTAACTATACCCTCATCATTTTCAAAAAGTCCTCTTTCACTGAGCTTTTTTAGAACTGTATAGGTTGTAGTTCTCTTCCAGCCAAGCTCTGCTTCAGCTAGTTTTACCATCTCACTGGTCTTAAGAGGAGCATTTTCCCATATTATATCTGCAAACCTTGCTTCAATTACACCTAAAGAATAATCTTTCATTTTTATTTCTCCTTATCATACATCATAAATACCATATCTGACTCTACATATACAATATCTTTCCACATACCTGTTGAACAATATAAATAACCATATACGCCATCTGACACTTCAACACAGTCACTAGAATAGTATCCCGAACCAGAATTAACACCTTCTATATATTCACTTGATGACACTAAACCATCAAAGCTACTATAACTATCCTCAGGCATCAGTTCATATGTAGGTCCACATAATAGTTCTTCTGTAATAGTATCATATCTATATACCACATCACCTACATAAGTACTACTGTTAGGATCTAAATCACCAAGGTGTGTAGATGTCCCATCTATATATGATTCACCACTTCCAGACTTATTTCCTAACACCATATACACATATCTTCCATCATCACTGACACTCACCTTGCAGGCATTGTCCCCTTGGGTATAGTTGCATCCTATAGGTTCGAGATTAACGCTTGATTCCATTGCAATCTCATCTAAATTATACACAAAAAGTCCTGCATATCCATGGAAAATAATCTTGTGACTATCTACGTAATCAAGTATTACACCATCAGAGCCAAGAATCATATCCTCTGTTATATAAGCCTCCTGATATTCTATCTCACTTGTATATGTAACACCCTCCACTGCATATTCATAAAGTCCCCAGGTAAATGTAGCACCATCAGTAACCTTATATGCAGCATTTCCATCTACACAAGAAGCTGTGGATGAATTCTCGGCATCAAATATCAAAGTATGGTCATCTTGAACTAAGAAGGTATAAGTTCTATTTCCATCATCAGTGGTAAAGCTCATCACACCATCTTCAACAGTGTAACTAGATGCATATACCAAATATGAACTAAATGGATCGTACCCAAAGCCAACTGAACCATTTTCGTCAATCCTAAGCTGTGGTATATATTTACCACTTAACTGATTGTCTTCAATACTATCATTCACCTCATTGCATTCTATATCTAAACTATAAACACCTGGCAATAAAACTTTTTCATCTGTTGATTGACTATCCATATTCGTTGATGTAGAAGTATTGTTGGAACCGCCCTTATCTTTCTCTGCTGGATTGGTGAGTAAAGCAACACTAAGAATTATAACAACTACTATCGCTATAACCACAACAGCTATAATTGGTTTTTTTGCTTTCATAATATTTTTCACTCTCCCTTTTGTGCTCCCCTCCGCAAAGGCTGTTGGAATACTCAACAGATAGTTCTTTCCCGCAGATAATTTAAGCAATGCTGTAGCATAACTTTCTTTTTTATCTATACCAAGCTTACCTATAACCGCTTCGTCACAGGACATTTCCATATCCTTCTCAAAAAAATAGTATGCCATCCAAACAATAGGATTAAACCAGTGAATTGACACTATAAAAAATACTATTGGCTTTATTATATAATCCAAACCTTTAATATGTTGCTTTTCGTGGGCTATTACATACTCCAACTCATCCTCATCTATGTTGGATGGCACATAGATTCTAGGACGAAGGACGCCAATTACAAAAGCTGTATCTATATAATCCATCAAATAAACCATTTTCTCTATAGCCACACCACCCACAAGTTTTTTCTTAAACCTTAGGAACGATATTGCACTGTATACTACAATCAAAGCAACTCCAGCTATCCATATGTATGACATCACAGAAATTAAGCTAATTGAAGCTGTTTTTTTCTCTACAACATTACCTTTCTTAGACACTAAACCATTTTCAACCATTAAGCCCTCTTGCTCAAGCTCATCTATATTATAATAACTTGGATATTCTATAGTATCTTTGATAGA
Source organism: Lachnospiraceae bacterium (assembly GCA_017625815.1). Lineage (GTDB taxonomy): Bacteria > Bacillota > Clostridia > Lachnospirales > Lachnospiraceae > Coprococcus_C. The sequence continues at coordinate 4,671 of JAGAKD010000278.1, forward strand.
GTTTGATTCATACGTATAGTAAGTGTTGTCATAAGTTTCTTGACCAGTTTCATCAACCACATCATAATATGTATTATAATTGTTTTCTATAGCTTCACTATTTCCGTTATTCTCTATCTCATATTCCATGAAGACTCGTGGCATGAGGCTAAAATCGCTTTCTAATACCAAAGGACAAATAAGTCTTATAAAAGGAATAAGCCATAATATGTATGAATACCTTTTGGGAGCTTTGATTAGCTTGAATATTAATCTAGCCACTAGGATAACACCAATCGTTATAGAAGCCTGCACACTCATATATAACAACTTAGTAAATATAGTCTCCATATATACCTCCTGAAATATAAAACATCCTATCTTTTTGTCTATCAACTATAGACAAATATAGTCTATCACCTATAGACACTAATGTCAATAGGTTTGTTTTTATTTATAATGTAGTATCATTTTTCATTCATAAGCACAAAAATAGAACTCCATTATCTTTTGTGAAATACTGTTCGAGAAATAGAATAAAAAAATCAGATTGTACAACACGAATTTCGTACAATCTGATAATAACATTATAAAAATATCTCAATAAAAAGGTCTAAAAAGACAGAATTTATATCCCCTTAATCAAATTATAAAACTCCTCTTTCCTATCATAAAAACAACAATGCCCTGCCTTTTCCATAATATGAAATTCCTTTTTAGGTGCACTAATGTCGTCTATTATCTCGCTTAACATACTGTGAGGACAGCTTGTATCTTCCTCCCCAGTTATAAAGTAAACTGGAACAGGATAGTTTAAGTCATCCCTGAAATCATACTCAAACAACGTTTCAAAAGTTCCTGTAAATAATTTATGATGGACATACATTGCCTTTCGCGCCTTACTATCCATAAGTGGTGATGTGAGAAATTCTTTCCAAGATAAACTCTTACTGTTCTCTGACAGATATTTATTACCAATTCTAGAGAAAACCATTATCTGCTTCATAAATTCATCTGTCATAGCTGACCCTTCAGGAATACTATCAAGTACTCTATGTATTTTTTCTATATCCTTTTTATTTCCCTGCTTCTTTGCTCTCTCAAGAATTTGTTCACTAACCACACGAAAACCTTCTACATAGTTAATAAGCTGTCCCACACCTATATAACAGCTAACATTTTCAGGTCTTTTCTTTGCATACTCGGAACCGATTACAGACCCCCGGGAAAATCCAAGTAAAATAACCTTCTCAAAATCATATATGGTATGAAGATACTTGATAATATCGTCCATATCTCCCATATAATCATCCATGGTACCAGTCTCTGCAATCTCCATAGCTTTATCTTTATTGGCTAGATAGGTTTTACAGGTATTTCTCTGATCCCAGTTAACCACAGTAAAGCTCTCCTCCCACAAATCTTGCATAAGATGGGCATACCCAGCCATAGAACCACCTGGGCCACCATGTACGAAAAGCAATATTGGATTACTTCTATCCGTTCCTCTTATCTGTACATATTGTTTGATACCGCCTATCTCCACATATTCATACATATATATTCCATTTTCACATTGTGGATATAAAATACTGTTTCTTTTTTTCTTATTCATTACACTTCTCCTCCTGGTGCTGATATTAAATAAAGGTTTCTTAATTTTGCATCTTCTTTCCCCTGCTTGTTTTGATATTTATCTACAAGTTTATACATTTCCTGCATCATTAATCCAAAATCCACATCATTTAATAAGATATTATAATTAAACATAAACAATTTATCTCTGTTTACATCTACATTATCACTTTTAAAATAGTTTTCATACTGTCCCAATATGCACATAAGACTCATTGTAATTAGCTTTAGGTTATATTCTCCATCATCCGAACCCGGAATAAATATATCCTTTATCTTATATACATTTTCAATCTGTCCACGAACCTTATTCGTAGATGCAACACATATAGCTCCCACATCCACCATCTTGTCTATCTTTCTGTAAATGGTTGCTCTAGGCACTCCTACGTTAGCAGATATAATATCCGCAATAGTCATCTCTCCATTAACCCTGATTGTCTGCAATATCTTATTGGATATAGGGTCTGTTAAAACTTTAAGTAATTTTTCCATATATACCTCCTTGCACTATTCTCATTATTGAGATTAGTATAACATAAAACCATACATTGTCAATTACAAATTAAATTTTCAACTTATTATTACATCAAAAAAACTCACTTATCAAAATGTCATATCTTTTCTGTACATACAGATTAAACATTAAAACAAGTGAGTTTTATATATAATTTTATTTAGTTAGAATTGTACTCTAATTGTAATGCTGCATTGTGATATACAGGAAGTGGGTTCTGGTCTCCTAGTTGTCCTTCCGGGGTCAAAGTTTGACCATCTTCAATAAGCTGCTCCATTACAACAGTATTATTAGGTGGCTCCATGTTATCAGTAGCATTGTAATACATAACCTCTGGATCACAGCAAAGACAATATAATACAAAGGCTGCAAATTCCTTATCCGGACAATCATGAGTTATACCAAGATAAGAATTGCCCCAAACAAATCCCATAGGTCCTTCGCATACTCTGTAGGATATCTCAGGATCATCTGAATATATTGACCAATTTGCAAACCATGGACAACCAAAATATCCAAATACATCCTCAGACATATCATCCATCCAGGCCGAACTCCACCTTGTGGTACCGGCTGAATATCCATTAACTTCCATAGCGTCAACTATCTCCTGGCTAGGAAGCTCTGCAAAATTATATCCATCATAAGTAATATCATCCATAGTTGAAATCATATAGTATCCATTTTGCTTAAGTATCTCTGCTGTCTCAAGGAAGGTATCCCAATTAGCAACCTTTTCCTGAATAACAGCTGGGTCATCAGTACCAAATACCTCTATAGCAATATCTGAACGGTATACAAAGCATCCCGGATTATTCTGCCAGGTTAGTGCCATAAGCTCTCCATCATAAGTTACAAAATCTTTATTGTACTGGTATGCGTTAGCATACATCTCATCAGTGATACCAACACTTTCCATACTTACAAACATATCCTTGTTTGAGAAATTCTCTGCTACAGCCGCATCATAAACAATAATAGATGCAGGTTTGTCAGTATCAACTGAAGCTTCAGCCTCATTACTATATTCCGAAGAAGCTCCACTTACATTCAAATTAACATACTCTATTCTAGATGCATATTCTGGATATGCCACATAAAATCCCTCTAATTTTGTTTCAAGGTCACCGTTCCAGCTATATATATAGATTTTTTCACCATCAACGTCAGGAAGTGTACCTTCTGTAATATATGACTCATCCTCAGGCATTTCAATATCAAACTCGCCAGCTTCCATAATGTATGCATCAACTATGTAATCCTTACTTATTACTGCAACAGAACCAATTTTATCTTCCTCAAAAGAAATTTCAAATGTATATTCCCCTACATCAGCATAGAGACATAAATAGAAGTTTCCATCTTCATCAAAAATCTTATCTTCATCTAATGTAGCCACTGTACTAACTTCACCATACATTGGAGATACTATTTCCAGGTTATACTCATTGTCACTCTTTTTGGCAAGACGAATACCCATCACTGGTTCATCTGAAATATCTCTGTATGAACCATCAAAATCGGTATTGATATCCATATCAGACATATCCACTTCCATATCTGCTACAAAATAAGAACCAACCTTATCCTTAACCTCAAGTTCACCTACAAATGCTATCTCACCAGTAAACTCAACCATATCTCTATAATCATCTACAGAATATACATATCTAAGCTCACCTGTTTCGTAATCTGATTCATCCTCAAAATCATCTAGATTATTGATTTCATACTCCTCTGCAAGTTCCTCTGCAAAACCTTCCTTCATCACTATTTCAGGTTCTTTATCACCAGGATAAAATTCCTCAAAATCCCACTCTGTAAGACCATCTTTTTCGCAGACTACCACAAGGTCAATAGTTCTATCAGCTTTGTCGTCTGTAAGCGTAACTGTACAATATGATTTACACTTTCCATTTTTATTTTCCTGCTTATTAATCTTGATATCTATCTCATCTGATATAAAAATCATATCATCAATAGTATAAATTCGCGTGTCCTCATATATCTCATCTATCATATCCTCTACCTTTGGATATCTAAATATGAAGAGAACTACTCCAAATGCCACCGCTGCTAAAGCCAGCAAAACGGAAAAAGTTATAATAATTGACTTTTTCTTCTTTTTTGACATTTTAGCCTTTGGCAGTTTCGGGCTCATCATATCTAGACTACTTCCACACTTGCCACAAAAACCTGCTTCATCTCCATATGTTTGATTACAATTTCTACATATCTTCAATGTAATTCCTCCCTTCTAGAAAAAAGAGCATCGAAAACATAAAGCATTAAGATTCTTTTCTTAATATTTATATTTCCAATGCTCTTTTTATATTAGTAGTATAACTTCTTCTCGAAGTAATCCTTAAGATCTTCTATCTTGACTCTCTCCTGCTCCATAGTATCTCTATCACGAACAGTTACTGCACCATCAGTCTCAGACTCAAAATCGTAAGTTACACAGAATGGTGTACCAATCTCGTCCTGTCTTCTGTATCTCTTACCGATGTTTCCTCTATCGTCGAACTCACAGTTCCAGTACTTTGAAAGCTCTGCGTAAATCTTCTCAGCGCCCTCGTTGAGCTTCTTTGAAAGTGGAAGCACGCCAACCTTTACAGGTGCAAGTGCTGGGTGGAAACGAAGAACAGTTCTTGTATCTCCTCCCTCAAGCTCCTCCTCATCATAAGCTGCACAGAGGAATGCAAGTGTTACTCTGTCTGCACCCAGTGATGGCTCGATAACGTATGGAACATACTTAATCTTCTTCTCATCATCAAAGTATTCCATAGGCTCCTTTGAAGTATTCTGATGCTGAGTTAAATCGTAATCAGTTCTATCAGCTATACCCCAAAGTTCACCCCAACCAAATGGGAATAAAAACTCTATATCTGTAGTAGCCTTACTGTAGAATGCAAGCTCTGCTGGATCGTGATCACGATATCTCATCTCTTCGTCCTTGATACCAAGCTCCTTAAGCCAGTTAATACAGAAATCCTTCCAGTACTTGAACCACTCAAGGTCTGTATCTGGCTCACAGAAGAACTCAAGTTCCATCTGCTCGAACTCTCTTGTTCTAAATGTAAAGTTACCTGGTGTAATCTCATTTCTAAATGACTTACCAATCTGTCCAATACCAAATGGTATCTTCTTTCTTGATGTTCTCTGAACATTCTTAAAGTTTACAAAAATACCCTGTGCAGTCTCTGGTCTTAAGTAAAGAGTTGCCGCAGAATCCTCTGTAACACCCTGGAATGTCTTAAACATAAGGTTAAACTCTCTAATATCTGTAAAGTTGTGCTTGCCACAGGTTGGACAACAAATGTTGTTCTTCTCAATGTAATCGGCCATCTCATTCTTAGTCCAGCCATCAACGCTACCCTCTAACTCGATGCCATTCTCCTGCATATAATCCTCAATTACCTTGTCAGCTCTAAATCTCTCGTGACATTCCTTACAATCCATAAGTGGGTCTGAGAAACCGCCAACGTGACCTGAAGCCACCCAAGTCTGAGGGTTCATAAGGATTGCACAATCTACACCAACGTTGTATGGGTTCTCCTGGATGAATTTCTTCCACCATGCCTTCTTAACGTTGTTCTTGAATTCAACGCCAAGGTTACCGTAATCCCAAGTGTTAGCAAGACCACCATA
>JAGAKD010000279.1 GCA_017625815.1 Lachnospiraceae bacterium
TATAGCATCTATCTCGTCAATGAATATTATACACGGAGCCATATCATTGGCTTTTTTAAACAAATCTCTAACTCTAGATGCACCAACACCTACATACATCTCAACAAATTCGGAACCAGAAAGCGAAAAGAATGGTACCTTTGCCTCTCCAGCTACGGCTTTTGCAAGAAGTGTCTTACCCGTTCCTGGTGGGCCAACAAGCAAAGCTCCTCTTGGAAGTTTAGCACCTATCTCAAGATACTTTTCTGGCTTTTCAAGGAAATCTACCATCTCAGTTAAAGACTCCTTTGCCTCCTCCTGACCTGCCACATCCTTAAACGTAACACCTGTTTCCTTCTCTACATACATCTTTGCATGAGATTTACCAACGCCCATAAAGCCACCACCTTTGGTAGCACTTTTCATAATCAGCATCATTAAAAAATAAAATGCGACTATCATAATTCCATAGCTAAGGATATTATATAATATAGCATTTCCGCCCTCATCTATGGTTTCAAACTTGACTCCTGCCTCACTCAGTCTATCAACCAATGCAAAATCGTCAGTTCTAACTACATAATATATAGTTTCATACGCAGCATTATCGTCTTTAGCAACTGGGGTAAACATTATTTTGTTACCATATATCTCAACCTCATCCACCTTGCCTTCTTCAAGCATAGTGATAAATTCATCATAGGTTATTTTCTCTTGTCCTGACTCTTTAAATCTACTATAACCTTGCCAAAAAACTATAGTTAAAAAAATTGATAAAATCAATATTATAGTAGTAGCTGAAGGTTTCTTTTTTCCGTTGTTATTATTCTTTTTTTCTGAATTATTATCTTGATTTTTTTCCATTTAAAACTCCAAAATATTATTTTACATATTTTCACATGAAAATATATCAAATGTAAAATCAGGGTCGCCATATAACTGGCGACCCATAATTAATTACTTATATAAAGGATACTTATCTGTAATACTCTTTACAAGAGCTGCAGCCTTATCGTTATCCTTATCTATAACAGCCGCCTTAATTGCATCTGCAATTGTTACCATATCCTCTTCCTTAGCACCTCTAGTAGTGATAGCAGGTGTACCAAGTCTTATACCACTTGTTACAAATGGGGACTTAGGATCATTAGGAACTGTATTCTTGTTACAAGTGATATGTACACTATCAAGAAGCTTCTCAACTTCCTTACCAGTGAGATCTAAGTTCTGTAAATCAACCAACATAAGATGATTATCAGTACCACCAGATACAATGTTAAATCCTCTGTCCATAAGAGCCTGAGCAAGTGCTGATGCATTCTTTACTACCTGTGCCTGATATGCCTTATACTCATCTGATAGAGCCTCCTTGAAACATACTGCCTTTGCAGCAATAACGTGCATAAGAGGTCCACCCTGAATACCTGGGAATACAGCCTTATTAAAGTTGTACTTCTCGTTTACTTCATTGCTTGATAAAATCATACCACCACGAGGTCCTCTGAGTGTCTTATGAGTTGTTGTTGTTGTAACGTGAGCATAAGGAATTGGGCTTTCATGCTGTCCAGCTGCAACAAGACCTGCAATGTGAGCCATATCTACCATAAGAACTGCTCCAACCTCATCTGCAATCTCTCTAAATCTCTTGAAATCAATTGCTCTAGCATATGCTGAAGCACCTGCTACAATAAGCTTTGGCTTGCATTCCTTAGCAATTGCAAGAACCTGATCATAATCTATAAATCCATCGTCATTTACATCATAAGGTACTACATTAAAATACTTACCTGATAAATTAACAGGTGAACCGTGAGTAAGGTGTCCACCGTGAGCAAGGTTCATACCCATAAATGTATCACCTGGCTCCATAATGGCGAAGAATGCTGCCATATTAGCCTGAGCACCTGAATGTGGCTGAACGTTAACATACTCACATCCAAAAAGTTCTTTTGCTCTTTCTCTAGCAAGATCTTCAACTACATCAACATGCTCACATCCGCCGTAATATCTCTTTCCTGGATATCCTTCCGCATATTTATTGGTAAGTGGGCTACCCATAGCTGCCATAACAGCCTTTGAAACAATATTCTCTGATGCAATAAGCTCAATGTTGTCATTCTGTCTGTTAATCTCATCAGTCATCGCAGCAGCAACTTCCGGATCAAACCCTAAAACTTCGTTAAAATCGTACATTCCTTTCGTACCTCCGTTTTATATTTATTTTATGTTGGAAAGCTCCAAACAAATAGTCTTAAACATTATCTCACATAGCCTTTTTAGTGTCAACTACGCTTTAAATAATAATTTACCTGTGCTCCGTATAGCACTATCTGAACACAAAAATACACCCAAAGGATTATAACAATTATGGATGTAAGACCACCATACATATAAGACATATTGGAAATGTATTTTATATAAAATGAAAACAGTCTCGTCATTAGTATTAGAGACGCTGCCGCCGCACCAGCACCATAGATTTCATCTCTAAACCTTCCCTTTCTAGCCGGCAATTGATAATACATCAATAAAATCAAAACAAATAGTATAAAGAATATAAATAATGTTCTCAAGCTCAATAAAAGTATGGTTGTATCAACCATAAAATGACTATGTTTAATAATCGCATTTATTATCTGACTTGCAAATATATCTATAACCATTGCAACTATACATAAAACTACAAGAATAAATACATATATAATACTTATTAATCTTGTCATAATATAATTCTTTTCTCTTTTTACCCCATATATTCTATCCAATCCATAACATAGGGCCTGAACACTTTTTGCAGAAGACCACAATGCAAGCAAAACTGTTATGATCGTAAAGGACTTATTACCCGAATTCATTATGTCATCAACCACGTAATAAACATATTTGTGCATATGTTCTGGAATTGCATTTAAAACATAACTTAAAATATTAGTCCAAAGATTAGGAATGTTTGAAGATATAAGAAAAACTAAAATAACTAAAGGAACAAAGGATAAAATAATAAAGAAGGTAGTCTGCGCCGCATACGCGGACAGACTATCTTCCTTAGATTTTTTAGCAAAACTTATTATATTTGAATATATTTTTTTCACCAAAAATGCAAACTTTTTATACATTATTCCTCTTCTTTCTTTCCCTCAATAACATATATAGAAGAAAAATCAATATATGAATAGTAATGTCTCAAAATATACATATAATTGTTGCCCTGTTCAGCCAATACCTTGGCTCCGTTTTGGCTCATTCCAACTCCGTGACCAAATCCTCCACCATATATAACAAAGATATCACCGGTATGTTCAACATAATAATATGGACTTGGCAATGAGGTCCAACCTGTAACAGCAGTTCCATCTTGACGTATAATTTGTTGATTGACAGGTGTAATTATATTTCTAATATTTGTTTGTCCAGACACCTGTATAGTGGCTAAGGTTCCCTCTATCTCCAAAGTACTTACTACACCACTTACTGTTCTAGATGTAACTTTAATTGATTTAATATCACCAATATCAGTTATGTCTGTGGATACAAATTCTCCATCCTCATCCTTTATCTTAATATTGTCTGAGGACATACTCATTCTCTCTTCAAGCATGGAATTAACAGCCTCAGAAATTTCTTCTTTGGTAAATGTAATACTCCATCGATAATAAGGCATATCCTTATCAATAATATCATACCCATTGCTATCCTTAATAAACTGAATAAACGCATCTTCTGAAGACAAATCAATACTTTCTTTATTTACTGTCTCCACATTGGACTGAAGATATGGATATGGGGTACCTCCCCAAATTTCTTCATTTGTACAAGTCGTTCCACAGGAGGTTGAAAAATACATTGGAACTATAACTGAACCATCATATACAGGTACTATACCATAAGTATCTTTTACTGCCTTAATGGTACTATCTGTAGCTTGCACATTATTGTACATTTGGCAAAGAGTTGAATCATCTAAATGAGCATGATATGACTCAAAGCTCTTATCTTTCATCTTAGTATAGGCATATCCTCTAGCACATATAGCCATAGCTTTAAGTGCTTCTTCTGGATTGGTAGAAGGCATCTCGCTTGATACTACACTATAAAGATAATTTTCTAAAGGAAGCTCATTAATTATATATAAGCCATCTTCATTGATACGAACCTCAATAGTACCCTCATAAATGGGATTACCATATTGTCTATTCAAGCTCAAAATCTGTATCTTACCTGCATCATCCGTAGGTTCAATCTTAATAACATCGCCCTTTTCATAATTATCATAGCTTATGGTTATAGTTTTTCCGGCAGTTCTAACCGCCTCTGAATCGTCAGAGTATACAACCTTATAAGATGTATCACAACTAAGTGTAACTGAAGGCATATTATAAGATGTATATGTGTCATTGCTAAGAATTACTCTTATATCCTGACTCACCAATTCATCTTCTATTACACCTGCAATTATTATCCCCTTATCTTGAATAAGTAAAACTTCGCTATGTCCCTTTATAACAGGAATACTATTCTCACAAAAAGTCTCCTTGCTAGCGTCGTATAGTTTGAAATTGTCAGCATATGTAATGGACCCTTTATTTTCTATCTCAAATACTTGATTACCTACATCCATTACTCTTCCACGAAAAGTATCTGTATACCCCTCAATAGAAATAACACCTGAATTATCAAAGGTAATACTAACAACACTACCCTCGCTTACACTTGATAAAGCATCTGACTCAGTACTGGTTCCAGAAACCATATATGACTTGCTCATATTATTGTATAAGAAATTACAATAGCCATCCTCAATAGATACAAGCCACGCATTAGGAAATGTTACAGTGGCATTGCTTAATCCATTGATTTTAAACACACTTCCATCCTTTATGTACATATCTATAATCTTGTCATAATATTCTTCCTGTAACTGAACACCTAACTCATATGATTTTTCTCCGTCAAATATAGTTGTATAAACGATTCCTTCCTCCGAAACATTCTCTAGTACATCATACACTAGAAAATCTTCTCTTATTAGGCCATCAACCACTCCTGAATCTACTATATTGTGATAAATTTGGTCAAACTGCTCTTTTGTTACAAACTCTGTTGCCTCTAATCCATATAACTCCGTAACATACACCTCTACAGGTGCCTCGATCACTTCAACTATATCCTGAATATATTCCACATCAATAGGCTCACTTTTTGTGAGAGGATCTATTAACCTGCCAAGGCTCTTCTTTTTATCATCTGTATCAGCCAGATAGTTAACTATACCCTCAACCTCCGCATAGGAATAGTACATGCTATAATCTATAGATTCACTATCTGTACTAGTAGCATCAGTATCACTTGCAACCTTATTTTCTTTTTTATTATCAAAGAAATTACCTATTCCCTTTAGAGCAATAGAGAAAACAGATAGCACCACTAAGGCTATTAAAACAATTATTGTTTTTCTTTTCATATTCATATGGAATATCCTCCAAAAAAATATATATCCGGGATGCCGTTTCCTGCCTTTTGACTCCTAGCAAAGCTAGGTGGGCAACCGCACGTAGTATTCTGCCTTCCACTGACAAAGGAGGCCTGACATAGGACTACGATGTAGGAATCCCGTTTAAAGTAAATGTAGGTTCAAAATAAACAGGAGTTCTCGAACATTCCAGATATATATGTAATGACAATTCTTTTGTTTAATTATATATTATTTATATGCACTTTTCAAGATTATATTTATCCAATTTTTGCATACAAAACTCATTTTTATCTACAAAATTAGTCATTTTAGACAAATACATTTAAAGCTATAGATAATTACATTTTATTATGATATTCTATGGGAGATAACCTAATAATGACAAGAGAGGTACATTTATGAAAAAGAACTGCATTGTTGCTCAGTCAGGTGGGCCAACGGTTGCTATAAACGCCTCATTAGCAGGTGTAATACAGGGTGTAATAGATAGCGACTGTTTTGACAAAATATATGGATCAATACACGGTATACAGGGTGTATTCAAAAAACAGTTTATTGATTTAACAGATAGCACTGAAGAATTTATTGATAATCTCAAAAAATCACCAGCTATGTATTTAGGTTCCTGCAGATATAAGCTTCCAGACATAACCACAGACAAGGAAGCATACGAGAATTTATTTTCTATTTTTGAAGACATGAATGTAGGTGCTTTTTTCTACATTGGCGGTAACGACTCTATGGATACTGTAGACAAGCTCTCACAATACGCAGCTTCAATAGGAAGTGATATACGAGTTATGGGTGTCCCAAAAACTATAGACAATGATTTAATCGAAACAGATCATACACCTGGTTTTGGTTCTGCCGCAAAATATATAGCTTCTAGTATGCGCGAAATGGCGTACGATACATACATATATGATATTAGCAGCGTCCTTATTGTGGAAATTATGGGACGTGATGCAGGCTGGTTAACTGCTGCTTCTGCTCTTGCAAGAAATGATTTTAGTCAGGCTCCACACCTCATATATCTTCCTGAGGTTGCCTTTGACAAGGACCAATTTATAGCTGATATCAAACAACTTATGCCTACAACAAAGAATATTATAATTGCTGTTTCAGAAGGCATTCGAGATAAGGATGGCAATTATATCTCAGCCACAACCGCTGCCGCTGACAAATTTGGTCACGCTCAGCTTAGTGGTACCGGAAAGTGTCTTGAGACACTGGTAAAAGAGCGTCTTGGAGTAAAAGTACGTTCTGTAGAAATAAATGTTTTACAAAGATGTGCTGCTCATATGGCATCTGCCACCGACTTAGAGGAAAGCTTTCAGCTTGGAATAAAGGCAGTTAATTTAGCCAGCGATGGTCATACAGGACTTATGACTACACTTACACGTGTATCTGACACCCCTTATAAAGTAGATATAAGTTACACACCAGTATCAAATGTTGCAAACAAGGCTAAATCAGTTCCTAAAGAATGGATTAACCCAGAAGGAAATAATGTCACTGAGGATATGATTAATTATATTAAACCACTTGTTATAGGTGAAGTTGTACAATCATATGAGAATGGTATCTCAGCTTATCTTCCAGTAAAACATCTTGTTAACTAATATAATACATATAGTTTCATAAAAAAAGTTCGCAGTCTAAACTGCGAACTTTTTTATTTATGGTGCTGGTATTGTACTGTAATCAATAGGTTGGTCTGCCTGACCTAATTCATTGTATATTGAATTACTTATATCAATAACACCCTGTGTAGGCTGATAATTTTCAGTCCCAAAAAGGAAATAGTGAAGTGCTTCAACATTATCCTCCAAATTAGTTGCAACTACCAAAGAACCTTTAGTTTCGTGCATTGGCAATGAATATGTGAATGGGAAGCCTGTTGTAGCTACAATCTTATAATCAAACATATCCGCTATCATATCAGACATCTCATCCTTAGTTATACTTGTAAGTATGTTAGGAAATACCACATCTAGCATGCTATTGATAGTCTTCATATCTGATTTTAAGGCTTCAGTAATCATAGCCTGTAGTACTTCTCTTTGTCTTTCTGTTCTAGTAATATCTCCCTGATCAGTACTTCTAATTCTCGCATACGCTGTAGCCTGTGTACCATTGAGCTTTAAATTACCAGTTTCAAACACTCCATCAGAGTATCCACCAATTGTATTAAGCTGTTCTGCAATACACATATTAAGTGCTGAAAGCTCATTAGACTCAACACCAACTGTTACTCCTCCCAACTCATCTATGGCAAGAGTAAGGGCCTTCCAGTTAACTGTTATAAACTCAGTAATTTCAAGATCTAGATTGGCATTCAGTGTCTTAACCGCAAGCTCTGGTCCTCCATATGCATATGCAGCATTAACCTTTGCA
>JAGAKD010000280.1 GCA_017625815.1 Lachnospiraceae bacterium
CACAAGAAGCCTACTAACACATCTTCACCACAGAAGAGAGGTGTTTGTACAGCAGTTAAGACAGCTACTCCTAAGAAGCCTAACTCAGCTCTTAGAAAGATTGCCAGAGTACGTTTATCTAACGGTATCGAGGTTACTAGCTATATCCCAGGTGAAGGTCACAACCTTCAGGAGCACAGCGTTGTTCTTATCCGTGGTGGTAGAGTAAAGGACTTACCAGGTACTAGATATCACATCATTCGTGGTACTTTGGATACAGCAGGTGTTGCTAAGAGACGCCAGGCTCGTTCTAAGTACGGCGCTAAGAGACCTAAGGATGCAAAATAAGATAGGTTGATTCTAGGAAACAGTAAGTCAAACAAAAATTAATAGTGCTGGTAATGGCTATGTTTTCATTTATACAAATAGAAAAGATATGCAAAACCTGCACGAACAGGTTCCCCAAGCGAATCCATTATGGATTACCAAGCGGAACATGAGTACCTTTAAACCGATTGGATATCGGTTTTATCAAAAAATTTTAATAGGAGGGAAGTACCGTGCCACGTAAAGGACATATTCAGAAGAGAGACGTATTAGCGGATCCAATTTATAATAGCAAAGTGGTTACAAAGCTTATCAACAACATTATGTTAGATGGTAAGAAGGGTGTAGCCCAGAAGATCGTTTATGGCGCATTCGAGCGTGTTGCTGAAGAGACAGGCAAGCCTGCTTTAGAAGTATTCGAAGAGGCTCTTAACAATATCATGCCAGTTCTTGAGGTTAAGGCAAGACGTATCGGTGGTGCAACATATCAGGTACCTATCGATGTAAGACCTGATAGAAGACAGGCTTTAGCTCTTCGTTGGTTAACAACATACTCTCGTAACAGATCTGAGAAGACTATGGAAGAGAGATTGGCTAAAGAGTTACTTGATGCTATGAATAACACAGGCGCATCAGTAAAGAAGAAAGAAGATATGCACAAGATGGCAGAAGCAAACAAGGCTTTTGCTCACTACAGATTCTAATTGTAGAGGCTTTGGCAATGAGTTTTCGTTGCAGGCATGGCAATTTAGAAGTAATATTTGCATAACTAGTTAGACTAAATCAAGGAGGAAAAAATCTTGGCTGGAAGAGAATATCCATTAGAGAGAACTAGAAATATCGGTATTATGGCACATATTGATGCTGGTAAGACAACTCTTACAGAGCGTATCTTATACTATACCGGTGTTAACTATAAGATTGGTGATACTCATGACGGTAATGCTACCATGGACTGGATGGCACAGGAGCAGGAAAGAGGTATTACAATTACTTCTGCTGCTACAACATGTCACTGGACACTTGAGGATCATCATAAGCCAAAGGCAGGAGCACTTGCTCACCGTGTTAATATTATCGATACTCCAGGACACGTTGACTTTACTGTAGAGGTAGAGCGTTCACTTCGTGTATTAGATGGAGCTGTTGGTGTATTTGATGCGAAGGCTGGTGTTGAGCCTCAGTCAGAGAACGTATGGCGTCAGGCTGACACATACCAGGTTCCACGTATGGCATTCATTAATAAGATGGACAAAATGGGTGCAGACTTCTTCATGTCTGTTCAGACTATCGTTGACCGTCTTGGTAAGAATGCAATTCCTGTACAGATTCCAATCGGTGCAGAGGATGAATTCAAGGGCTTAATCGACTTGTTCGAGATGGAAGCTTACTATTACAAAGATGATAAGGGTGAAGATATCGAAATCACAGCAATTCCTGATGATTTAAAGGATTTGGCACAGGAGTGGCATGATAACCTTGTTGAGAAGTGTTGTGAGTTAGATGACGACCTTATGATGCAGTATCTTGAGGGTGAAGAGCCATCTGTTGAAGATATGAAGAAGGCACTTCGTAAGGGTACAATTGCAAACGAGGCAGTTCCAGTTTTCTGTGGTTCTGCATATAAGAATAAAGGTGTTCAGAAGTTGTTGGATGGTGTTATTGAATACATGCCAGCTCCAATTGATATTCCGGACATTACAGGTACAGATGAAGATGGTAACGAAGTAGTTCGTAAGTCTTCTGATGAAGAGCCATTTGCAGCTTTGGCATTTAAGATTATGGCTGACCCATTCGTTGGTAAGCTTGCATATTTCCGTGTGTACTCAGGTACATGTAACTCAGGTTCTTATGTATTAAATGCTACAAAGGGCAAGAAGGAGCGTGTTGGACGTATCGTTCAGATGCATGCTAATGATCGTACAGAGATTAGCAAGGTTTACTCAGGTGATATCGCAGCAGCTGTTGGTTTCAAGTTTACAGGTACTGGTGATACAATCTGTGATGAACAGCACCCAGTAATTCTTGAGTCTATGGAATTCCCAGAGCCAGTTATCGAGTTGGCTATTGAGCCTAAGACAAAGAATGACCAGGGTAAATTAGGTGAGTCTTTAGCAAAGCTTGCTGAAGAAGATCCTACATTTAAGGCTCATACAAACCCAGAAACAGGTCAGACAATCATCGCTGGTATGGGTGAGTTACACTTAGAGATTATCGTTGACCGTCTTCTTCGTGAGTTCAAGGTTGAGGCAAACGTTGGTGCACCTCAGGTTGCTTACAAAGAGACTATTACTAAGGCCGTTGACGTAGATAGCAAGTATGCTAAGCAGTCAGGTGGTCGTGGTCAGTATGGTCACTGTAAGGTTCGTTTCGAGCCTATGGATGCGAACGGTGAAGAGTTATTCAAGTTCGATTCAGAAGTAGTTGGTGGTGCAATTCCTAAGGAATACATCCCAGCAGTTGGTGAAGGTATCGAGGAAGCTACTAAGGCTGGTATCCTTGCTGGATTCCCTGTTGTTGGTATCCATGCTACAGTTTACGATGGTTCTTACCATGAAGTAGACTCAAATGAAATGGCATTCCACATTGCAGGTTCTATGGCATTTAAGGATGCTATGCAGAAGGCTTCAGCTGTATTACTTGAGCCAATCATGAAGGTAGAAGTTACTATGCCTGAGGAGTACATGGGCGACGTTATCGGTAGCTTGAATGCAAAACGTGGTCAGATTCAGAGTATGGATGACCTTGGCGGTGGTAAGATTGTTCGTGCATTAGTACCACTTGCAGAAATGTTCGGATACTCAACAGAGCTTCGTTCATCTACACAGGGTCGTGGTAACTACTCTATGTTCTTCGAGAAGTATGAACCAGCTCCAAAGAACATTCAGGATAAGGTTATCAATGCAAAGAAGGGTAACTAATATCATTTGACGTCAGTCATAACAATAATAAATACAGGGTGGAAGCTTTGCTTTTACCCTGTGGTATAAAGGGATTGTTAGATTTTATCCCTGTAATATAATTTAAAAAGAAATACTTGAAAATATTAGATGTTTCTAATATAATCAGTATTAGCTGATTAAAAAGCCCAAAGAGGCGTATTTTAAGGAGGATTTTAAAATGGCTAAAGCTAAGTTTGAAAGAAACAAAGCACATTGTAACATTGGTACAATCGGTCACGTTGACCATGGTAAAACAACAACAACAGCAGCTATCACTAAGGTATTAGCTGAGAGAGTTTCTGGTAACGAGAAGGTAGATTTCGAGAACATCGATAAGGCTCCAGAAGAGAGAGAAAGAGGTATCACAATTTCTACAGCTCACGTTGAGTACCAGACAGAGAAGAGACACTACGCACACGTTGACTGTCCAGGACATGCTGACTACGTTAAGAACATGATCACTGGTGCTGCTCAGATGGACGGCGCTATTC
>JAGAKD010000281.1 GCA_017625815.1 Lachnospiraceae bacterium
GGAGCGGATGATACAGAAGGCTTCAAGGATGTAGATTTAATGCTGTTTGACAAGGTTATATGGTCTTTTCGTAGTTGTATATACTGTATTATTATTGTGGATTACCAGCATTTTAGCAAAGAAACATAAGGACTATGTTACGTTGTTTATTATAGCTATTATAGCAGTGCATAGCATTATAGAGCATCATATGCTGGATTTACATTACAATCCATTTATATTTATACTATTTTCTGGGTATTTTTGCAGTGTTAAGGATTCTGGAAAAGAAAAGTTGGGCGTGGAAGAAGATGGAGAGGTAAAATACCAGTGTATAGATAATGCTGAAAAAGGAAGATATAGTTTTAAAAAGGTTACCATAATACTAGTAATATATGTACTTTTATCAGGAATGATGTTCCTTATAGATAAGAGAGAACCCAAGCACATAGTGTACGATATAGCGTGTCCTGTAGAGGGAGCTGATGACAGAAATGACACATCAGCGGAGGAGATAGCACCTCTAGTTAGTTATATGGAGTTTGGGGGGCAGTATAGATTTTACAGGCAGAATTTCTATACCCCAGAGAGGGTAACGGGTATAGAACTGTGGCTTGAATGTAGTGATAGTATGCCTCGGAATTATGTTGTGACTATATATAATCAGGCATGGGAAGTATTATATACTCATCTGGTATCATCTGAGGATATAGAAAAAGGAGAGTTCACTAGGATTGTCTTTAAAGATTTTTATCTAGAAGAAGGTGCCTTGTATTTCTTCAGTGTAGGAGCGGAGGATTATGCTACTTCTACATTAAAGGTGGGAGTGCTATCTAGGGCAAGTCTATGGGCGGATTACCTATATGTGGATGAGATTCCTGTAGAAGAAAATGTAATTTGCTTTAATCTAATCTATGATTATCAGGGATGGGGATTTATAAATTGGATGTTAATTACTATTGTATGTGTGTTTGTGTTGATGAGATTTACTAAAATGGAAAAAGAGGAGATGTTGTCGTAGCTGGATAATGTCTTCTTTTTTTATAATACTAAACCAAAGATGCGGTGCGTCGATAAAAATGCTCATACACTTGACATTATGCCTAATATATCATAATATAAAAATGAGTTTTTATGTCTAGTAAGATATTGATATAAAGGAGAATTTTGATGAAGGGAATTATACTTGCCGGAGGCTCTGGTACAAGACTTTACCCATTAACAAAGGTAACATCCAAACAGTTGTTACCTATATATGATAAACCTATGATATATTATCCTATGTCTGTGCTTATGAATGCTGGTATTAGAGATATACTTATTATATCTACACCACAGGATACACCTAGATTTCAGGACCTTCTTGGAGATGGTCATCAATTCGGTGTGAATCTTAGCTACGAAGTTCAGCCATCGCCAGATGGACTGGCTCAGGCATTTATTATAGGAGCGGACTTTATAGGTGATGATACTGTTGCTATGGTTCTCGGAGATAATATCTTTGCAGGCCATGGCTTAAAAAAGCGCCTTAAGGCTGCAGTTGCTAATGCAGAGACTGGCAAGGGAGCTACAGTATTTGGATATTATGTAGACGACCCAGAGAGATTTGGTATAGTAGAATTCGATGCGGAAGGTAGAGCCATATCTATTGAGGAGAAACCAGCACAGCCTAAGAGTAACTACTGTGTAACAGGACTTTATTTCTATGACAACAAGGTTGTGAAATATGCCAAGAACCTTAAGCCATCAGCCAGAGGTGAGTTGGAGATAACAGACCTTAATCGTATATATCTTGAAGATGGTCAGCTTAATGTGGAGCTTTTAGGTCAGGGATTTACTTGGCTTGATACAGGTACTCATGAGAGTTTGGTGGAGGCTACTAACTTTGTTAAGACAGTAGAGACACATCAGCACCGTAAGGTGGCATGCCTTGAGGAGATAGCATATCTCAATGGATGGATATCCAAGGATGATGTTATGGAGGTCTACGAGGTACTTAAGAAAAATCAATATGGTCAGTACCTTAAAGATGTTGTGGATGGCAAGTATAGAGACGAACTCAGATAGGCATTATATAGAATAATAACCCTGATTATAACGGAGGATTAGAATAAATGAGTAAAACAATTATAGTAACCGGTGGAGCTGGTTTTATAGGAAGCAACTTTGTATTTCATATGTTGGGAAAGTATCCTGATTATAGAATTATATGCTTAGACTGTCTTACCTATGCAGGTAACTTAAGTACATTAGCTCCAGTTATGGACAATCCTAATTTTAGATTTGTAAAGGAGAGCATAACTGATAGAGAAGCTGTCTATAAGCTGTTTGAGGAAGAAAAGCCAGATGTAGTAGTTAACTTCGCAGCAGAGAGTCATGTTGACCGTTCTATTGAGAATCCAGAGGTATTCCTTGATACTAATATTAAGGGTACTGCAGTTCTTATGGATGCATGTCGTAAGTATGGCATAGAGAGATATCATCAGGTATCTACAGATGAAGTATATGGTGACCTTCCGCTTGATAGACCTGACCTCTTCTTTACAGAGGAGACACCTATTCATACAAGTAGCCCATATAGTAGTTCAAAGGCAGGAGCAGACCTTCTTGTTCTTGCATACCACAGAACTTATGGACTTCCTGTAACTATCAGTAGATGTTCTAATAACTATGGACCATATCATTTCCCAGAGAAGCTTATTCCTCTTATGATTGCAAATGCACTTAATGATAAACCACTTCCTGTATATGGTGAAGGTCTTAATGTTCGTGATTGGTTGTATGTAGAGGATCACTGTAAGGCTATCGACCTTATTATCCATAAGGGAAGAGTAGGTGAGGTTTACAATATTGGTGGTCACAATGAGATGAAGAATATAGATATAGTTAAGATTATCTGTAAGGAGCTTGGCAAGCCAGAGAGCCTTATAACATATGTAACTGATAGAAAGGGTCACGATATGAGATATGCCATAGATCCTACTAAGATACACAATGAACTTGGATGGTTGCCAGAGACTATGTTTGCTGACGGTATTAAGAAGACTATTAAGTGGTATCTTGATAACCGTGAGTGGTGGGAGACTATCATATCTGGTGAGTATCAGAACTATTATGAGAAGATGTATGGGGGTAGATAATTATGGGACAAATAAAAGTTACTAAATGTCCGATAGAAGGACTATATATAATTGAACCCGTGGTACATGGAGATAGTCGAGGTTATTTTATGGAA
>JAGAKD010000282.1 GCA_017625815.1 Lachnospiraceae bacterium
CTGGCAGATTGTGCTTCTTGTCAGAACACAATGTGTCAAGGAAAGGTAAAGGGGGAATAGTGCATGAATATTATACTTTTGGCTATATCAGCAGCATTTGTTAATAATGTAGTACTTAGTCAGTTCATGGGTATTTGTCCTTTCCTTGGAGTATCTAAGAAGATTAGTACTGCGGCAGGTATGGGTGGAGCAGTTATATTTGTTATGACTATAGCTTCAACAGTTACAAGCCTTATATATAATTATGTTTTAGTTCCATTTGAATTAGAGTATCTTAACACTATTGTGTTTATTTTGGTAATAGCAGCTTTGGTACAGTTTGTTGAGATGTTCTTGAAGAAGTCTGTACCATCACTCTATCAGGCATTAGGTGTATACCTTCCACTTATCACAACTAACTGTGCGGTGCTTGGTATTGCCCTTTCAAATGTTCAAAGTGGTTTTGGCCTTTTAGAGTCAATTATAAATGGTTTATTCTCAGCAGTTGGTTTTGCTGTAGCTATTATCATACTTGCAGGTATTAGAGAAAAGCTTGAGTATAGTGATATTCCAGAGAGCTTTAAGGGGGCACCTAGTGTGCTTATAGCAGCAGGACTTATGGCTATTGCTTTTATGGGCTTTTCTGGCTTGATATAGAAAGGAGGAGAATATGGATATAATGTCAATTGTAATCGCGGCAGCGGTAGTAAGTGTTGTAGGTATCCTTGCAGGAATTCTCCTTGGAGTAGCCAGTGAGAAGTTTAAGGTTGAGGTTGATGAAAAAGAAATTGCCATAAGAGATTTGCTTCCAGGTAACAATTGTGGTGGCTGTGGTTATCCGGGCTGTGATGGCCTCGCAGCTGCTATAGCAAAGGGAGAAGCCAAAGCAAATGGATGCCCTGTTGGCGGTGAAGAGGTTGCAAAAACAATCGCTGAGATAGTTGGCGGTGATGCTGATACCGTTAAGATGGTAGCGCATGTTATGTGTGCAGGAGATTGCAATAAAGCAAAAGACGCATACGAATATGTTGGTCCTAAGAATTGTAAGATTGCAGCAAATGCGCCAGGTGGTGGTCCAAAGGGCTGTTCTTATGGCTGTATGGGCTATGGTTCTTGTGTAGCTGTATGTCAGTTTGATGCAATCAAGATAATTGACGGTATCGCTGTTGTAGATAAGGACAAATGTAAATCCTGTGGAATGTGCGTGGCTGAGTGTCCACGTAACATTATAGAGATGATTCCTTATGATGCAGGAGCTGTGGTAGAATGTAATTCAAATGATTTTGGTAAGGATGTTAAGGCGGTTTGTCAGACAGGTTGTATAGGCTGTGGAATATGTCAGAAGAATTGTCCACAGGATGCAATTACAGTTGAGAACTTCCTTGCTAAGGTGGATTATGATAAGTGTACTGGTTGTGGAACTTGTAAAGAGAAGTGCCCAGTAAAGATAATTAAATAGTTTATTATATGAAGTGGGTGACAATGGGTTGCCCACTGAATATATTATAAAAAAGACTAGGTATTATATATGCGTTTTCTGGAGTTAAAGGAAAAAGAAGTTATTAACTGCAAGGATTGTAGAAGACTAGGGTATGTGGCAGATGTGGAGTTTGATTGTGAGACTGGAAAGCTTCTTGCCATAATTGTGCCAGGGCCGGGCAAGCTATTTTCTTGTTTTGGCTCAAGCACAGAATATTATATTAAATTTTGTAACATAGTACGAATAGGACCGGATATAGTTCTCGTAGATATTGACGCCTGTGATATTCATAAGGTTGGAGAATGCTAGAACATAAGAGGTTTCTAAGTTAAATGCAAAGGAGATTTATAACATGAGATGTCCATTTTGTGGCGATGACAATACTAGAGTAATTGACTCAAGACCAGCTGATGAGAATCAGGCTATCAGAAGAAGAAGACAGTGTGATGAGTGTGGCAAGAGATTTACCACATATGAGAAGGTTGAGACAATACCTCTTATTGTAATTAAAAAGGATAAAAATCGTGAGACCTACGACCGTGCTAAGATTGAGTCAGGTGTTGTTAGATCATGTCATAAGCGTCCAGTATCTGTTGATGCTATAGAGACTTGTATTGATGAGATTGAAAACAAGATTTTCAATCTTGAGGTTAAGGAGATTGAAAGTAAAGTTATCGGCGAGATAGTTATGGATCAGCTAAAGGACTTAGATCAGGTTGCTTATGTTAGATTTGCTTCTGTGTACAGAGAGTTCAAGGATGTAAATACATTTATGAGCGAGCTTAAGAAGCTTTTAGATAACAAATAATAACGGGAGATAATTATGCTGGATAGTTATATACAGCTTGTCAAAGGCGGCGAAGGCGAGATAGTGGAAAAAAAGTCCAGATTTATAGGACAGATAAAGCCTGTTAGCAGTGAAGAAGAAGCCTATGCCTTTGTGGAACAAATCAAAAAGAAACATTATGATGCCAGACACAACTGTTTTGCTTTTTCCATAGGCGAGGAGATGCCTCTTCTTAGGTTTTCTGATGATGGAGAACCTCAAGGTACTGCCGGAAAGCCTATATTGGAGGTTATAAATGGCTCTGGTATTCACAATATATGTATAGTTGTTACTAGATATTTTGGTGGAACACTTCTTGGAACGGGTGGACTTGTTAGAGCTTATACAGACGCCAGCAAGGAAGCTTTGAAGAATTGTGAAACCAAGTTGATGCAGAGACTTATTCCTGTAGATATTAAGTCCAATTATACAGATATGGGTAAGATACAGTATATACTTAATACTGCAAAGATTAATATAATCAGCACAGATTTTGCAGAGGATGTATTAATCAAAGCCCAGCTACCTGTTGATGTCAGCAATAAAATACAGGCTGATATAACAGAAGCAACAGGAGCAAGAGCTATAATTACTACATATGATGAAATTTTCGGTTAGTTAGATTAAAGTTCCTAAAAATATAACAATTATAGAAATAAGCATTACAAGAGGAAGCACCTTATTAAGATGGGTGCTTTTTCTTATGATGAGACTAGATATAATAGTTGCTATAAATGTTACAAGTGATATTAGTAACAAACTAAAAGAATGTGACAAACCGCTGATTATTATGTTACAAACAAATCCAACTACGAGTATAGGGAATAAAGCGGTAAATATACTTACTAGCTTTATTGCGTGTAGCTCCTTTCTCGATAGAGCAGTGAATATGCCTTTTTCCTTGTCTTGTAGGTATATGAGAAGACCTAAAAGTGATGCGAATATAATAAGAATTATGCTAATCTCATATACGGGAATATTGATGTGATAGGTTTCCTCATGGAAGGAAAATTCTCCATCTGCCAAGGATTCTAGGGTAAATATTTCATCGCTGTTTATATACTCTTCCATTTTCTCCATAAGATATTGATTGTGTGCCGTAGCATCTATAGCGTAAGTAAGTATATCTGGAGAGCAAACCTTTAATATACAGCTAAAAAGGGTTTCGCATATAGCTGAGGACAAAGTGGAAGCCGGTGTGTTATACATAACTATAGGGGTATCATTTGAACCGGATATATAGTTGATATAAAAATCAGCAGGAATAAAAAATCCACATTCAACTTTGCCTGACTGTACAACGTCAATTAATTCATTCTTAGAGTCCACAGGATAAAAATTGTACAAGGTATTAATCTCGTCAAAACAAGTGTACATATCCTCTGAATACTGGCTAATCTCTTCGTTATATATGGCAACCTTTATATCTGCAGTTTGCTTTTTTGCTGGCAATAGCTTGTAGGTGGTGGTTAGAATAATAAGAAAGGCAAGCATACAGATATAGGTTTTTCTATACAATATTCTTTTGAAAAAAACATTCAGTCTGTTGAGTGTAATCATATGGTCTCCTAATTAAGCACCGAAAATAGCACTAGCGATGGTTGTTATTAGATAGTTTCCTGGTATATAGGAGGATATTCCTTGTATACCACTAGGTAACATAGCTTGTGGAAGTATGCCACCTCCAATGTATGCTATGATAAGTGTAACTGCCAAAATTGTCATATTGCTTGTGAATTCGTTTTGACAGATAGAACTTATAATATTAATAATAAGTGAAATTACAAGTATAGCTGGTAAAACTGTAATAAGTCCCAGTGGATTGAAAGTTTTGCATATAATACTGAGCACTACATAGCAGGGAACAAATGCCATATATAGTGCTGGAATACAGGACAAGAAGTTAGCAATAAAAATATGAAAATGTCCTGTGGATAGAGTATAAAGCTTAGTTCTGATACCTTTGTTGATGCCCTGAAGATAAGGCATAATAACAAAAGACACAAAAAAC
Organism: Lachnospiraceae bacterium; assembly: GCA_017625815.1. Taxonomy (GTDB): domain Bacteria; phylum Bacillota; class Clostridia; order Lachnospirales; family Lachnospiraceae; genus Coprococcus_C. The sequence goes on from JAGAKD010000282.1 coordinate 4,297, forward strand.
AAACTAATCATAAGAGCTGCTGCAAGGTATCTTTGGATTAGAGTGAAACTACCAGCTTCTGTAGCATCGGCTTTTTCCATATAACTATCCTTGTTAAGTGATCTATCAAGAAATGTCATATTGACGTTTCCTTGTGCATCACTTATATCTGAAGCTGGATAATCATATTGTCTGAGGGTATCTAGGGCGCTATATACCCCAGATTGAGCCATTCCAAGATATCTAGCATAGGATAAAAATAATTCGTTGCTGATATATGAGCCTATGCCTGTATTATCTCTAAAAAGTACAGTCAGCTCAGGATTGGTACTATCCATAATACCTGAAAAAAACATTTCAGGGACAATTATATAGTAGAGTACTTCGCCTTTTTCTAGGAGCTCATAGCCTTCTTCTATTGTTTCTACTTCGATTAACTCTGCAACCTCTTTTGTACCGTCTAGTTCTTTTATAATCCGAAGACCAAAGTTATTAAACTTTTCGTCCTCGTCTTCAGGAAGATAGTAGGCAACCTTAACAATGGCCGCTGTGCCTTCCTCGTATAGCTTTTTGGAAATACAGTAACCTGCTAGGGAGCAAATGGAAAGTAGAACCATAACAGATATGATAATTTGTAAAATATAGTGCTTTAGACGTTTCATATTAGTTAGTAGTAGTCTAAAGGTGGTTTTGATATTATTCATTTTAACTCCTTAAAATATCAACATAGCTAATGCCTTTTTGACGTAGGTCGTCTGTGTCAATAAGATTTCCATTTTTTAGCAAGTAAACCTTGTTACAAAAATTAAAGATATCTTCATCATGAGAGGCTACTATTATAGTGCCTTTTGAGGCAAGAAATGCCTTCATATATTGGAGTATATCTTCCTTTGCTGGCAAATCTAATGCAGCAAATGGTTCATCTAACAAAAGAAGAGATGGTTGGTTGATTAAAACGGAAGCAAGGCTTACTCGTTTTTTCATACCACCAGACATAGCCTTTACAGGTGTATCTAAAAACTCGGTTATTCCCATATCTGATAGTGGAGGATTGGATAATTGTTCTATTATATCCCTTTTGCTAAGTGGTGACCACATTTTTATGTTGTCTACTGGCTTTAGTTCGTCAAATAGTGGGTTTTCCTGAGGAACATAACCTACATTAACATCCTTGCTACCAGAATAGTATGTGGCTATACAGGATAGAAGGGTAGATTTTCCTGATCCATTTACTCCTAAAATACCCACAGCGGTACCTTCTTCTATTTGAAATGAAATCTCATTAAGTATCTGCTTTTTTCCGTAATTCTTGGAAATATTATTTATATTAAACATATATTCTCCTTGATTATATTAGTTATTGATATATTGTATAATAACACATAGAAATTTATTTATAAAGCATAAGAAAAATCAATTATAAATATAGACTTTGAGGATGGGTTTTGTTATAATTTATTTTGTATATGTTTGTACATAATTCGATTAATTTTGCGAGGTGACTATATGAACGGAATTAGATTAGCAAGAAAGAATGCATTGGCAGTAAAGCTTATGGTAGCTTTTGCTATTGCTAAGATTGTTATACTTATTATTGACAGAAAGGAGCAGGAGAGCTTTGTATTATCCCTTGTTCTCTTTGCAGTGTTTGCTGTAGGTAATGTTGTATTTAACATTATCAATGATAGAAGTGAGCTTACCAAGTATACCTCTATCACCATATTTGCATTACTTGTTATTATTAACTTTTTCCAGACATTTGCTTTGCTTGATGTATTACCTGTATTTATTGCTATGGGTATGTGTATTGTATATATGGATCCGTTCCACATCAAAGTTACCAGCGCAGTTTCAATATTAGGTGCACTTATTGGTATGATTTTAAGAATTGCCCTTGATGGTTTTGTGGCATCAGTTTTATGGGTAGAGATATTCCTTTTAGTTGTTATCTTTGCTGTTGGTCTAACTATGGCATGTAACATTATCCTTAAAGACCAGGAAACTGATAAGCAGGAGATTGAGTATCACGTGGCATATCAGGAAGAGATTACGGGCAACATGGTAAAGGTTGTTGACAATGGTAATGCTCATATCGAGCAGCTTCAGTCAAAGCTTGATATGTTCCAGGCGGCAACAGAAGAAGTTACAAAGTCTGTAGATGCCATATCTATGGGTGTAACAGATACAGCTGAGAATATGGAAGTTTCTACTTCTATGACACAGCAGATACAGGAGATTATAGATAATCTTATTGATGTTAAGGACAACACAGTTGAATCTACCAAAAAGGCTATTACTTCTGTTAAGGATGGTCTTGAGATTATTGAGGGACTTAAGGATAGATCAGAAGATATCAATGTAGCAAATGAAGATGTAACAAGAGTATCTGAAGAACTCTGTGAGAAGATAGAGTCCGCTGAGGAAATAACTCAGATTATCTATCAGATATCAAGTCAGACAAACCTTCTTGCGTTAAATGCTTCTATTGAGGCAGCTAGAGCTGGTGAGCAGGGAAGAGGATTTGCTGTAGTAGCAGATGAGATTCGTAAGCTTGCAGATGATACAAGAAATTCTATCGATAACATTACACAGCTTTTGAAAGGTGTAACAGAGCTTGCTAATCATACATCTGATTTAGTTAGAAAGAGTGTTGAAGCTGTTGCAGAGCAGTCTAAGTATATTGATGCGGCAGATAGCTCATTCCAAGCTATTGCGGGTGTAGTAGATGAGCTTCATTCAGATATGGAGCAGCTTGATAAGATAAGTGGTAACCTTGATGCATCTAATAACTCAATTATAGATGGTCTTGCTAATCAGCAGGCAGCCAGTGAAGAGATTGCAGCCAATGCACAGTCATCAGCAGATCTTTGTGAGTCTAACTTAAACGAACTTAATAGCGTTATAGATGAGCTTAACGAGATTGCTAAGATTATTGGTAGCCTTAAGGATGGGGATTTAGAGCAGATGAGCCAGATACTTGAGGAGACAGCTATTGCTGAGGCTGAGGAAGTTGAAGAAGAAACAGATGAGATAGTTGATGATACAGATTATTCATCATACTTTGATGAGGAAGATTCTGAACCAGTTGAGGAAGAGGCTGAAGAAACTTACGAGGAAGAACCTGAGGAAGTAGAAGAAACCTACGAAGAGGAAGAGGAAACTTACGAGGAAGAACCTGAAGAAGTAGAAGAAGCCTACGAAGAGGAAGAAGAAATCTACGAGGAAGAACCTGAGGAAGTAGAAGAAGCCTACGAAGAGGAAGAAGAAATCTACGAGGAAGAACCTGAGGAAGTAGAAGAAGCCTACGAAGAGGAAGAA
>JAGAKD010000283.1 GCA_017625815.1 Lachnospiraceae bacterium
AGGACAAATACCCATGAACTGACTAAGTACTACATTATTAACAAATGCTGCTGATATAGCCAAAAGTATAATATTCATGCACTATTCCCCCTTTACCTTTCCTTGACACATTGTGTTCTGACAAGAAGCACAATCTGCCAGTTTACAAAGCTCTGGCTCTTTTCCTTCTGCCTTAGCTTTCTTAATATTTCTGTGGTTAAGAAATGCTATAAGGAATGCAAGTACAAAGAATGCACTAGGTGCAAGCTTAAATATAGTAATAGTACTAAATGCTTCAGAACTAACTATAGCATTAAGACCTGGCACCTTGTTTTCTTGAATAAGTGCAACTAAATCTAAACCAAATACACTTCCACTACCAAAGAACTCTCTCACAATACCGATAAGAGTAAGACCTAAAGTAAATCCAAGACCCATACCAATACCATCAAATATTGATGAAACCACAGAATTCTTAGATGCATAGCTTTCTGCTCTACCAAGAATAATACAGTTTACAACTATAAGTGGAATGAACAATCCAAGGCTCTTGTAAAGCTCTGCTGTATAAGCCTGCATAATAAACTGAACCATTGTAACAAATGAGGCAATAACTACAATGTATGCAGGAATTCTAACCTTATCTGGTATAACCTTTCGAAGAAGTGAAATCATAAGGTTACTGAGAGTAAGAATAACTGTTGTAGCAAGACCCATTCCAAGTCCATTTATAGCAGTTGTTGTTACCGCTAATGTAGGACACATACCTAACATCTGAACGAAGGTTGGATTCTCTTTAACTATACCGTTGTATAATCTATCTGTTATCTTATTCATTAGATTCCACCTCCTAACAGTATTACTAAAATGACTACTGCATTTACACTGTTAACAACTGCTGAAGTTGTTATAGTAGCACCTGATATAGCGTCTATCTCTGAAGGAGATGTAGAACCTGTCTTTGTATATGAGAAAGACTCAACATCCTTACCAATAAACTGGTTGATAAATTCCTCATTCTGAGCTTCCATACCAAAGCCTACAGTCTCATTAAGAGTGAGGAATGATATACCCTGAATAATTCCATTAAAATCTATACCAATCATCATCTGTATATCTCCACCGTAACCTGTTGAATTAGTCACAGTGATAACATATCCAAGAGCATTATTGGAAGCATCAACAGCCATACCAAATTCATCTAAGGTAATATCTTCACTAGTAAACTGATGAAGCAAATCATTTAAAGCTGTGTAATCCAGCTCATCACTTACAACCACTCTATCTGCTGTAGGATAAACTGTTTCATAAGCTTCCTGCTTAGCCTTTTCGTTAGTCTTAGCTATAGGGTCCTTTGTTACATTGTATACAACTCCAAGTGCAGCACCCATAACAAGAGTAATTACAAATATTGCTGCTATAGCCTTAACAATAGATTTAACATCCATCTTAGACTTAGCCTTTGACTCATCATCCTTCTTAGCTTCTTTAGTATCATCTGGAAAGATATTTTTGTCTTCCTTCTTATCAGTCTTGCTATCTTCCTCACCTGACTTAGCCTTCTTAGACTTCTTATCTTCCTTCTTAACATCTGCACCCTGACCAAACGCCTTAGGAGCTGTAGCCTTTTCTATAAGTGGTACAAGAAGGTTAGAGAAGATAATTGCATAAGAAACACCCTCTGGTGTACTACCAAATATACGAAGTACAAAAGTAAGCAAACCAAGAATTATACCAAATACTATCTTACCCTTTGAGGTAATTGGAGATGTAACATAGTCAGTCGCCATAAACCACGCACCAAGCATAAGACCACCACCACAAAGATGTGCAAGTGTGAAATCAACTACGTTCATATCCTTTACTAAAGCATATATAGCAATACAAATTGCAAATGTTCCAATGTATACTAAAGGTATCTTTGGACTAATAATCTTCTTGATAAGAAGATATATAGCACCAATTAAAAGTGCAATAACTGATGTCTCACCAATAGTACCTGCAACATTACCAAAGAACATATTGCCAAGATCAATTGGAAGACCCATTCTAAGTCTAGCAAGAGGTGTAGCTGCTGTAGCTCCATCAATCACAAAATTAGTCATAAATCTACCAAATGTAAGTACTAAGAAACATCTTGCAGCCAAGGCCGGATTCATAAAGTTCTGTCCCAATCCTCCAAAAAGCTGCTTAACAATTATAATAGCAAAAGCCGAACCAACTACGGCCATCCAAACTGGCAATGTAGGTGGTAGGTTAAGTGCTAAAAGCAAACCAGTTAAAGCTGCTGAGCAGTCTGAAACTGTTATCTTTTTCTTCATTCCGTACTGATAAAGTGCTTCAAACAATACAGCTGATATCATGCAGGCTGCTACAAGAATAGCCGCATGTGAACCAAACTGATATATACCGAATATAGTTGCCGGAACTAAGGCAATTATAACGTCGAACATTATGTCTGAAGTATTATCCTTGCTTCTCACATGAGGGGAAGCAGAAACCTTCAAGCTCATATCATCCATCTTTTCTTCCTCCTATTTCTTGCGACTGGCAAGGACAAGTTTTCTTGCACCTGCAATTGTCTGTGTCAAATGTCTCTTGGCTGGACATACATATGAGCAACAACCGCACTCACAACATTCCATACCATTAAGCTTTAAGAATTCGTCTATATTGTTATTTTCTACCAATGTAGCTAATGTATTTGGCATAACTCTACCTGGACAAACAGATACACATTTACCACATCTTATACAAGGGCTCTCCTCGTATTCTGCAACCTCATCCTTGCTCATACAAAGGATGGCTGATGTAGACTTCATAGCAGGTACATCTGTTGTATAAAGAGCTTTACCCATCATCGGTCCACCTGAGATAATCTTCTCTGGGGTACCCTTAAAGCCGCCTGCTGCCTCAATAAGCTCTGTGTAGCTTGTTCCCATCTTAGTCAAAATATTACAAGGTTCTTCTACTGCATCACCAGACACAGTTACCAATCTATCGATAATCGGTCTTCCCTCTCTAACTGCCTCGTATATAGCGTAAACTGTATCAACATTATGTACAATACAGCCAGCATCAGCAGGAAGCATCTTAGAGTTAATATATCTTCCAGTATTGGCGTAGATAAGCTGACGTTCTGCGCCCTCTGGATACTTAGTTTTAAGAGAATTTACTGTAATGTTATCAATATCAGCAACCTTCTCCTTTAATAGCTTAATAGCATTTGGCTTGTTGTTCTCTATTCCAATGATACCCTTTGCACCAGGGAACATAGTAAGAACAATCTGAAGTCCACCAATAACCTTGTCTGCTTCGTCCATAATTCTTCTGTAATCAGATGTTAAATATGGCTCACACTCTGAGGCATTGACAATAATAGTATCAATCTCATCAGCATTCTTAGGAGAAAGCTTAACGTGTGTTGGGAAACCAGCTCCACCCATGCCCACAACACCGCCTGCTTTTACAGCCTCAATAATCTCTTCCTTAGTAAGCTCAGAAAGAGGCTTATCGTTGCCAACAAACTCAACAGACTCATATAAATTGTCATTTTCAATGATGATGGAATTAACCTTTGAACCGGAGGCTGTAAGTCTAGCTTCAATAGCCTTGACTGTTCCGGAAACAGCTGAATGAATATTCGCTGAGACAAAACCACCAGCCTCTGCTATTAGCTGTCCAACCAATACTCTGTCACCCTTCTTGACAACAGGCTTAGCTGGGGCACCAATGTGCTGGCTAAGTGGATATACCATATCCCCCTTTGGGAGATATTCTTTTACTTCCTTCTCCATAGTGAGTTCTTTTCCCTCATATGGATGGATTCCGCCTTTAAATGTAAATTTCATTATATTGACCCCACTATAATATATTTGACAATATTTTAATACATAAATGGTATTTTTA